>JAUYFP010000039.1 GCA_030690875.1 bacterium
TTTTAGAACAAACAATAGAAATAATTGAGGCCACCAAAAAAATAAAAATTGATTTGGACACAATACCTCTTGATGACCAAAAAACTTTTCGGCTTTTTCAAAACGGAGAAACCACCGGTGTCTTCCAGTTGGAATCTGGTGGCATGAAAAGATACCTCAAACAGCTTAGGCCTACCGAGCTGGAAGATATTATTGCTATGGTGTCGCTCTATCGCCCTGGACCAATGGAATTTATCCCTGATTATGTGGCTGGCAAAAATGGCTCAAAAAAAGTAAACTATCTTCATCCACGGCTGGAGCCAATACTCAAAAACACTTATGGCATTGCCATTTATCAAGAACAAATCATGCGCATTGCCAGAGATTTGGCCGGATTCAGCTACGGCGAAGCTGATGTGCTCAGAAAAGCAGTTGGCAAAAAAATAAAAGATCTTCTAGTAGAGCAGGAAGCCAAGATGGTCTCTGGCATGATAAAAAACGGCATTGATAAACATACGGCTAATAAAATCTGGGAATTTATCTTGCCCTTTGCCCGCTATGGATTCAATCGTTCGCACGCCGTCTGTTATGCCATGATTGCTTATCAAACCGCCTATCTCAAAGCTAATTACCCCGAAGCTTTTATGGCGGCCCTGCTGAGCTCTGATCAGGATAATATTGACCGAGTAACTATTGAAATAAAAGAATGCCACAAAATGGGTATGGAAGTTTTGCCACCCGATGTTAATGAAAGTTTTTCTAATTTTTCGGTGGTAGAGAGCAAAGACAAAAGTCAGCTGGGCAAAATACGCTTTGGATTAAATGCGGTCAAAAATGTCGGCCATAATATTGCCAAAGTTATAATCAAAGAAAGAAAGGCCAATGGCTTTTATCAGTCAGTAGAAAATTTACTCAGTCGCATAAAAGACAAAGACTTAAACAAGAAATCTCTGGAAAGTTTGGTAAAAGCCGGGGCTTTGGATTCGCTCATAAAACGTGGCCAAGCGCTGGGCAATTTGGACAAGCTTTTGGAATTTAACAAAAAAATTCAAAACGACTACAAAAATGGCCAAAGCAATTTATTTGCCGATTTACCCTTAGCCGCGCCAATAATGTCTCTTAAATTGGATGATTATCCAGATACAGACAATCAAAAACGGCTTTCCTGGGAAAAAGAGCTTTTGGGATTATACATTAGCGACCATCCTTTTAAAAAAAATCTAGAAATTTTGAAAAACAGCATCACCAGCATCAAACAACTCAAAAATAAAGAAGGCCAGATGGTAAAAGTGGCCGGCATTATAACTTCAATTCATAAAATAGTCACCCACAAAGGCCAAGCTATGCTTTTTGTCACTATTGAAGACAGCAACGGCAGTGTGGAATTGGTAGTATTTCCCAAAATATTAGAAACAAGCTATCAATTATGGAAAGACGAAAACCAAGTAATCGCCGAAGGCAAAGTTTCGGAAAAAGACGGCCAGCCGAAATTGCTGGTGGAAAGAGCTGAGCTTATAAGCGCCGAAACCATCAATGACGCGGCCATTAAAAATATGGCTGAAAAAAAATTGTGGCTAAAATTACCGCCACATTTTAATAAAGAAGATACCGCCAAATTAAAACAAATCCTCCAAGATAAAAAAGGACTAACGCCGGTATATTTAGAAATAAGCAATGGCCAAAAAAGAATTGTCAAAACTGACCTCAAAGTTTTACCCGCTGAAGAATTAAAAAACACAATTCTTGAATTTTTAGGCCAAGATTCTTGGAAACTCACTGATAATTGATGGTTTAAAATAACTATTTCTGCTATAATAATGATAATAAATTAAGCACCTTTTCCAAAACCATATAAAAAGGTGTTGGATAAATTAAAAATATGACCAATAGTATTCAACCAAAAAGAACTAATCTCTATTCTAAAATTGTCGGTTTTTTTCTAGTGCTGACAATTGGGGCTATTTTTGTGGTTATACATTTTGCTCTGGCAAAAGTAACTATCAGTCTCGAAAACCAAAGCCAAGAAAAATCCAACAGCGTCTTGGTGGAGCTCAAATCCGAAGAATCTGACGAATTGTCGCCGGATATAATACTAGGCAAAATCATAGAAACGGAGTTTGAAGCTGAGGCATCAATAGACAGTCAAAAAGAAAATGTCCCCAGTAAATACGCTGCTGGCTATGTTACAATTTACAATAATTATTCCCAAAACCAAATACTAGTAAAAACCACGCGCTTACTTACACCAGACAATAAATTATTTAGAATAAGCGAGCGAGTTGAAATACCGATCGGTGCTAGTGTTGAAGTTTGGGCGCAAGCTGACGAAGAGGGTGAAAAATTCGTCACTGGAGCAACTACTTTTACAATCCCCGGGCTATGGGAAGGTTTGCAAGATAAAATTTATGCCGAAAGCAAAACTGGCATGTTGCTTCAATCAACACCGCAATACGCAGTTAGTCAAGCTGACCTTGATCAATTGCAAACTGATATCAAAACCAAGGTGGAAGTGGAAGCGCTGGAAAAAATAAATGCCCTAGTGCCGGAAACGCTGGCTATCAAACCAGAACAATTAAGCCTAAAATTTGAAAATATTTCCAGTAGCCAAGTTGGCGATAATAGCCCAAAAGCCAACTTAAAGCAAAAAATACTAGCTTATGGTTTGATATTTAATCAGGAAGATTTGTTAAAAATAGCCCAAGAAAAATTTAAAAAACAGCTAGAAGGAAATGCCGACTCTCTAACTAAATTCAATGACACTCCTTTATCTTATAAAATATTAGAAATGGATTTGGAAAATGACACCGCTGTTTTGGAAGTAACTTTATCAGCCACAGTCAGCTCTCAAGCCAGTGAAGTGAATGTCAGTAAAGAAAAAATTGTTGGTTTGGATGAAAATGGCATTGGCGAATATCTAAAATCTTTGGGCATTGATAATTTTGAAATAAAATTTTTTCCCGCTTGGATAAAAAAAGCGCCTAAATTTACGGACCATATCATAATTGAATAAACACCAACCTTCGAGGTTAACCTCGAAGGTTGG
>JAUYFP010000079.1 GCA_030690875.1 bacterium
AAATTATCCTTAATAATTGTATAAATACTACTGGAAGTTTTATTTTATGAATGATTAACAGCCATTAAATCCTAAAGATAGTGAGCGGGGCTACTTTGTGCTTACTCATAGGCCACTGCTTAAAAAAATTCTCATTGGCGCGGGGATTTTTGTTGTTTTGCTTATTTATACTTTGGCAGTTTGGAATTTTATTAAATTTATCAGAGCCGGTACTTTCAATACTATGGCTCAACAAGCTAATTGGACTTATGATTGGGCCAGCTATCATCAGAGTCGTCAGCCTCAGGCTATAAAAAATTCTCCAGCGCAATTTTTTTCAGTTGCTTCTAGAAAATATAATTTAGTTGCCGTAGTTGAGAATTCCAACGAAGATTGGTCTGTCGCTAGCTTGGATTATACTTTTATTATAAACGGTCAGGAGCTGGAATCTCAAACAGCTTTTATTAATCCGGAGGAAAAAAGATTAGTCACCAAGATGGGCTATGAAGCCGTAACTGGTATCAGCAAAGTTGAAATAAAAATAGATAATATAAAATGGTATCGGGTGGAAAATGATTTGCCGGAAATAAATTTTGAAGTTAAAGAGGCGAAATTTTTTCCCGCCACTCGTCAGACAGTGGGCGAAGATACTTTTGATGTTCCGGCCAGAGTAACTTGGCAGGCCAAGAATTGGTCGCTCTTTAATTTTTGGGATGTGACTTGGCAGGTGGTTTTGATGTCGGGCGCTAAGATAGTGGCGGTTAATGAATTAAACACTCGCGATTTTTTATCACTAGAAAGCCGAGATTTAGAAGTAGTATGGTTAAATGATTTATCTCGTATAGGCACAGTAGAAATTTATCCTATTTTAAATAAATTAGATTTTGATAATTTTAAGGAATTGTATATTGAGCCGGGCAGTGATGAAATATATAAATTATGATAGGCGCATTATCCAAGTGGCAAAAGATTGACTGGTTGCTGTTTTTTGCCGTTTTTATATTACTGGTTTTGAGCATTAGTATTTTATATAGTTTGGGGCTAAATACCGATAGCGCCAATTTTTTAGTTTTTAGAAAACAAATATTTTTCGGCTTGGCCGGAATATTTTTATTTTTTTTATTTTCCGGAATAAATTTTAAGGTTTGGCTGACTTACAGCAAAATGATTTACATATTTTTTGCCTTGGTGCTGGTAGCAGTTTTATTTTTCGGCGTGGAAATAAAAGGCACTACTGGCTGGCTTAATTTCGGAGTTTTTGGCATTCAGCCGGTTGAGTTCGCCAAAATTGCCTTGATTATTTTTTTGGCGCGCTATTTTTCTCAGCACGCTTCAGAATTTTATTTGTTCAAGCATATTTTTATTTCCGGAGCAGTTACTTTTTTGTTTGTCGCTTTAGTAATGTTACAGCCCGACCTTGGTTCAGCTATGGTTTTAGCTGGCACTTGGCTGATACTCTTGCTTTTTACGGGCGTAAGCAAAAAACATTTTTGGTGGCTGTTTATTGTTTTTGTATTGGTGGCTGTGGTTGCTTGGTTTTTTTTGCTTCAAGATTATCAGCAGTCAAGAATTTTAACTTTTTTTAGTCCGGGTCGCGATCCGCAGGGTGAAGGCTATAATGTAATTCAGTCTATTGTGGCAGTTGGCTCAGGCCAGTTGGCTGGTCGAGGTTTGTCTTTGGGTTCGCAAAGCAGTTTGCGTTTTTTACCAGAGCCGGGCACAGATTTTATTTTTGCGGTCATTGCTGAAGATTTGGGATTTTTGGGAGTAATGCTGATTTTAGGATTATTTACCTTTATTTTTTATCGTTTGTTTTTGATAATGAAAAATAGTCAAGATGACTTTGGCGCTTATTTGGTTTTGGGGATTTCCGCCATGCTCTTGGTGCAGATTTTTATAAATATCGGCATGAACATGGGCATTTCGCCGGTAACTGGCATTCCTTTGCCACTGGTATCGGCTGGGGGTTCTTCGCTTTGGGCAGTGATGATTGCCTTGGGAATAGCCCAGAGCATCCACATTAGGAACAGCTGATTTGGTCTTGACTTTGCTATGATTTTGTGATTAAATAGAGCAACATTGTTGGCTTACAGCTTGTAGCCAATTTTTATAAGAAAGTTTAATTTTAGATTTTTTAATTGATAAAGATATGTCAGAATTTGTTTTAGAAGCTAATTCTCGCGAGGTCAGCCAACATAGCAAAGTCACCGAACTAAGGGACGGCGATAGAGTGCCGGCAGTTGTTTATGGTCCAAAAAATGACAGCTTGGCCATTGAAATTGAATATAATCCTTTGTATAAAGTGGTCAAAGAAGCCCAGCTGAGCAATATTATTACTTTAAAGCTAAATAAAAAAGATATTCGTGTCATTATTAGGGAATATCAAAAGCATTCAGTCAGCGGCCGAATAACTCATGTTGATTTTTTAGCGCTTGATGACAAGCATCCTATTGTGACTGAAGTGCCTTTGGAATTTGTCGGAGTTTCCAATGCTGTTCGTGAACAAGGTGGTAAGTTAAATTTTAAAAATGAAAAAGTAAAAGTGCGTTGTTTGCCGACTGATTTGCCGAGCAAAATTGAAGTTGACGTCAGTGTTTTGTCTGAACTTGGCCAAAAATTAATTATGTCTGATTTAAAAGTTAAGGACGCTGTCAAAATTTTGAATAATCCTAGCGATCCAGTAGTGGATGTAAATATACCTAAGAAAATTATCATTGAAGAAACTGTTGTGGTCGCTCCGGTGGCTGCTGAAGCTACTAAAGAAGGCGAGGCCGTTGCTGAAGCGCCGCCAGCTGACGAAAAAGGCGCAAAAGGCGCTGAGTCGAAAAAAGAAAAAGAATAATTTATTTTTTCCAATATGATATTTCATAGAGGAAAACTATTTTTTTCAATAACTGTCATTTTGCTGGCAGTTATTTTGATTATTTTTAGCATTTTAGCTTTGTCTAAAAGCCGACAAGTTGCTCCCGTAGCAGTTGAACCAGTAGTGGAGGAGTTTCATTATCGCCATCCGCTCAGCGGTGAAAAATCAAAAGAGCCGATAGATTTTTATCCGGTAGTTGTCATGATTGACAATGCTTATAATATCCGACCGCAATACGGTTTGGAGCAAGCGGATATTATTTACGAAGCTTTTGCCGAAGGCAATATCACTAGATTGATGGCGATTTTTGATGATAATAAAAATATAGAAAAAGTCGGGCCAGTGCGATCAGCTCGACCGTATTTTATGGATTGGGCCAGCGAGTATGGCGGAGTTTATATGCATGTTGGTGGCAGTCCGGAAGCTTTAAGTGAAATTAGTAGTTATGATTTTGTTAATATTGATCAAATTGGCGCTAGTGAAATTTATTTTTGGCGCGACGAAAATCTAGAAGCTCCGCACAATGTTTTTACTTCTGCGGCCAATTGGCTGAGAGTGGGGGAGATTAAGGATGTTAATAATTGCGACCAGTCGATTATTTGGAATTTTGTTGACGCTAAGGAAAACTATGTGCCCAGTCCCGTTGATTTTTCCATTGATTATAGTCCGGCCTACAAAGTAGATTGGAAATTTAATGACAAAATAAATCTCTATCAGCGTTGGCAAGGCGGAGACGAATTTTTATTTGCTGATGGCAATCAGGTCACAGCTACTAATATTATTGTCCAAATTGTGCCCTCAAAAATCATTGATATTAAAGAAAGACGAACTATGGATACTATCGGTGGTGGTAAAGTTTATGTATTTAATAATTTTGGCTTGCAGGAAGGTCGCTGGGAATTTGGCGATGGACGCACTAGATGGCTGGCTGAAAATGGCGAAGAACTAAAATTAATTCCGGGTAAAACTTGGTTGCAAATTGTGCCGAGCGCGGAGATGATAAGCATTGAAGAAATATCGGAATAAATATAAAAACTTGTGTAAGAGACACAAGTTTTTTAGTTACTTATTTTCACCACTCTTAGATGGCCGGTTAAATCTTTAAGAAATTTTATTTTTCCGTCTGGCAAATTAGCAGTAATTATTTTCTCAATGGCTTCTTTTTGTTCAGGATTTATTTCCAAAAGTAGGAGGTATTCTTTATTTAAATATTTTGGCACTTGAACGAATAATTGGCGATAATGATCAAGCCCGTCTTGGCCTGACAATAGGGCAAGACGCGGTTCTTTTTTTATGCTGGGCTCTTTTAATTGCTTGGGATTAAGATAGGGGAGATTAGCCAAAACCAGATCAAATTTTATTGGTAGAACATTTTTTAATAAATCAGATTTGATAAACTTTATTTTTTTTAAACCAAGTTTTCGAGCGTTAGTTTTGGCAATACCAAGAGTTTTGGCGGAAATATCCAGAGCAATATAATTAGCTTTTTTCTTGCTTAGTTTTGCTAGCGATAAAATCAAAGCGCCACTGCCACAGCCAATATCAATAATTTGGTGATTATTTTCCTGCCTCGTCGAACGCGAGTCAAGGCGGGTTATATATTTTAGAGCTTCGGCAACTATCAATTCGCTTTCCGGACGGGGAACAAGCGTATTTTTATTAACTTTAAATTTTAAACCGCAAAATTCTTTGTCACCTTTGAGATAAGCCAAAGGCCAGTTGGCCAGTCGGAGCAAAAATAGTTTTTTGAAAGTTTTGACAGTGGAGACAGACAATTTTTTTTCCGGATTTTTGTAAAGATATTCTATTTTTTTATGCATAGCTAAAGCCAGAATTTGATCCAATTCTGCGGGCTCCAATTTGCCTTGGTATTTTTTTAATAATTCTTTAGCTGTCATTTTAGGCGTTTTTGCTTGAGCGCTCAGCTTGCCATAATTCTTTTATAATCGGCATTAAATCGCCCTCCATAATTCCATATAAATTATGGACAGTCAATTTTATTCGGTGATCAGTCAGCCGATCTTGAGGATAATTGTAAGTGCGAATTTTTTCACTGCGATCGCCACTGCCAATTTGGCTTTTTCTCTGAGCAGATTCTTTAGATTTTTTTTCTTCTTCCAGGTTGGCTAAAATTCTGGATCTCAATATTATCATGGCTTTTTCTCTGTTTTGGCCTTGAGATTTTTCATCTTGGCAGGAAACGACAGTATTGGTAGGCAAGTGGGTAATTCTCACAGCTGAGTAAGTAGTGTTGACTGATTGTCCGCCAGCGCCAGATGAACAAAAAGTATCAATTCTAATATCCTTAGCTTCAATTTTTAAGTCAATTTCTTCGGCTTCTGGCATAACGGCCACGGTGGCGGCGCTAGTATGTACGCGGCCAGCTTTTTCGGTTTCGGGCACGCGTTGGACGCGGTGAACTCCGCTTTCAAATTTGAAATGCTTATAGATATTCTGGCCACTGATTTCCGAAATTATTTCTTTGAATCCGCCGATTTCGGTTTTGTTAGCGGAAAGTATTTTTAATTTGAATCCTTGTTCTTCGCAAAATCGGGAATACATCCTGAACAAATCGGCGGCAAATAAAGCGGATTCATCTCCGCCGGTGCCGGCTCTAATTTCCAAAATAATATTTTTTTTGTCATTGGGGTCGCTGGGATTTATTAGGTCTTCAAATTTTTCTTGATCGGCTTGCAGTTTGCTTTGCAGAGCGGTTATTTCTTCCTGCGTTAAAGCAATCATCTCTTCATCTTCTTCTTGAGCAATAGATTGGTTCAAGCTGGCAATATCTTTTTGGGTTTTATTTATCATATTGGCCAAATCAAAAAGCTCCTTGGCTTCATTATATTCTCTGCCAAGTTTTGACATTTTTTCCTGATCAGAAACTACCGATGATTTTTGCATTTCATTTTCTAGCTCTGATATTCTTTGTTTTGTTTTCTCTAAATCAAATTTCATAGTAATTATTTTTATCGCCCACCCTCCAAAGGAGGACAAGTAGGGCGATCGACCCTTGGTCGATATTTATTATTCAAAGAGGAATTACCGCCATTTGGCATTTGGGTGATAACAAAAAAGCCCCTTGTAAGTTAAGATAGGCTCTTTTGTAATTATTTAAGTAAGCTACTTACCAGATTTTTTAGCTTTGACGCTAGGAGTAGTATTGGCTTTGATTTCCGCTTTGACTCTTTCCTTTTCCTTTTCCAATTTCTTTTTGGCGGAGCGGGCTTTTTTCACGGCCTTGCCTTTTCTAACTTGAGAAGTTTTTTTCTGCAATTCTTTGATTTTTTTGAATCTATCCACTCGGCCGGCAGTGTCAACCAACTTTTCTTTGCCAGTATAAAAAGGATGACATTTGGAACAAATTTCAACGTTTATTTCTTTGATAGTGGAGCCAACAGTAAAAGTATTGCCGCAAGCGCAGCTAACTTTGGCATCGGGATAATAAGTTGGGTGAATATCTTTTTTCATATCTCAATAAAATTTAATTTTATACTACAATAAAATAGCAGAATAAACAGCAAAAGTCAAGGGTAAAAATAAGCGCCCTAGTAAGTCAATAGGCTTTTCGGGCGCTTGGGGATTTGGGCTCAGCCTGCTCAAGTGGCGATTTCGCCGGTGTCAAAATAGTAGGCCTTGCCAACTTCATGACCTTTGGGACAGCGAGTATCGCCGTCGTGGACATGTTTGCCACAGATGTTGCAGAGATTGCCTTGCATTCTGCAAGTCGTAATGGCGCGATGACCATTATAAATTGGGGCTTTGTCATAGGCCATGGTCATGCTCCTTTGAGAGAGATTGTTTCCAGTGGCACAGTGAAAGGATGGGGAAAGCCGGGTACTGAGACTAGGCTAGTTAGCCGGATTTCAGCGCGATTTTCTTCATCCAAGGAAATGATTCTGACTTGTGGCGGTTCCAACATTTTGCCTTTTGTTCCTTTTGGGATTGTAGGCCAGTGTTGAAAAACCAAGTGATTTTTTAGGAAACAAATTGCTTGTTTCATGGCTTTTCGCTCCTAGGTCGGATCCAGTGAGCTGGCGACTTCTTCAATATTTTTCATAATTTCTATAAACATTTGGACCAGACCCATTAGAATCATCAGGCCAGCAGCCACAAAATACATAGAAGGAATGGTTATGGTATAACTCCAGCTAAGTCCTATAAAAACTTTTATAAAGGAGAAGATATCGGTGTTTTTTCTTCCGAAAGTAGAGCTGATGAGGATAAGGCCGGCAATATTAGGCAAAAGAATTGACCAGCTGTAGTCCATAAGCATCAGGGGTCCGGACACGCCGATGCATACCATAGCGAACGCTTGCCGGCGGTTGCTGATGGGTCGGGAAAAAGTGAGTCCTACGATGAGTAGGCACAGGCCAACAACCAGCTCGGTGTGCTGGAATGCTCCCACAGCGCTCATGGCCAGACCGGCCAGAATACTAAGTAAGCCGTTTTTCATTTTCTACTCCTACTTTCTGACTGGGGTTAAAATTTGTTAGAGGACGAATATCCATGTAAATATAAGCTTGTTTGGCCAATGTTGTCAATAAAATAATATAGCCGAGTGCCAAGCACTAATGTTTATTTATTATCTAGGGGTGCAGTGACCCCGCAAAGTGGGATCGCCACAAGGTCAATCACAGGCCAAAGACTTGCTTTTTCTGAATTTTTGTGTTAAAGTATTGCTGATTTAATTTAACACAAGCATTTTAGTTTTGATATTTGACTTCCTTCCTGTCAGCAATGACAGGCAGTCAAATAAATAAAATGCGGGTAAGCTCTCAATAAGAGGGCAGAAAGGAAAGAAATATGAATTTGCCAACACTAGAAGAATTGCTAAAAATGGGTGTTCATTTTGGCCATCAAACTGCCAAAAGATACCCTAAAGCGCAAAGTTACATCCACAGCCAACGCGGCGGTATCCATATTATTGATTTGGAAAAAACTCAAGAAGCTTTGAAAAAAGCTATGGAGTTTGCCCAGAAAATTACCAAAAGCGGCGGGCTTATTTTATTTATCGGCTCCAAAAAGCAGGCCAAAAAAATCGTGGCCGAGGCGGCCAAAAATTGTGGTATGCCTTATATTACTGGACGCTGGCTAGGCGGAACTTTTACCAATTTTGAAAATATTTCCAAGCTTACTAGAAAATTAGACCGAATGGAAAAAGAAGAAGTTGATGGCACTTGGGAAGTTTATACTAAAAAAGAGCAGGTTACTTTTAAAAAAGAATTAGGAAAACTTCAAGAAACAGTCGGCGGTATAAAAATCATGAAAACTTTGCCAAAAGCTATTTTTGTGGTTGATATCAGAAAAGAAAAAACCGCTGTTTCGGAAGCCAATCGGATGAAAATTCCTATCATTGCTATGGTTGACACTAATGTTAATCCAGAGAAAACTCAGTATCCTATTCCAGCCAATGATGACGCTGTGAAATCAATAGATATAATTACCAATTTAATGGCGAGCGCTATTAAAGAAGTAAAAGTTTAATTTATTATAAATAGGAAAAATAAAAATATGTCTTTGGAATTAATCAAAGAAATTAGGCAAATAACTGGCGCGGGCATGTCTGATGTTAAAGTTGCGCTAGACGAAGCCACTGGCGATAGAGCTAGGGCTATTGAAATATTGAGAAAAAGAGGCCAAAAAATTGCCGCTAAAAAATCAGCTAGAGAAATAAAAGAAGGCGTTATTGCCTTTGCTTCGACTGATGATAAAATAGCCGTGGTTTCTTTGGGTTGTGAAACAGACTTTGTGGCTAGAAATGAAGGTTTTCAGCAAGCAGTTTCCACTTTGGCGGAAAAATTATTATCTCTTGGCAAAGATGAGTTTTCGGCTTGGGCAACAAAATATATTCAAGATGAATTGATTGTCAAAATCGGCGAAAATTTGAGCTTGGTGAATTTTGATGTGTTATCAGGCAAGATTATCGGCACTTATCTTCATTCCAACAAAAAAGTTGCCTCCGTAGTGGTATTTTCCAAGGGCAGTCAGGAAATTGCCAAAGAAGTGGCTATGCATATTGCGGCTATGGCGCCAAAATATCTTCGTCCGGAAGAAGTGCCCAGCGAGGAGCTGGCTAAGGAAAAAGAAATTTACGGCGAACAATTAAAAAAAGAAAACAAACCAGAAGCAATCTTGGTCAAAATTTTAGAGGGCAAAGTGCAGAAATATTATAGCGAAGTTTGTCTTTTGAATCAGCCCTATATCAAAGATGATAAAAAATCCATTGAGCAGTTTTTGAAAGATAACTCAGCAGAAATAGAAAAGTTTGCTTATTATTCTCTTTAATACAATATCAGTTAATCAGCCTCGCGAAAGCGGGGCTGGTTTTAAAATCCTTGCTATTATCTAAGCAATTTGCCATAATAACATTGGTATTTTTAAGAAAATAAAAAAATGAAAAAAAGGATTATTATCAAAACATCAGGAGAAACTTTTGGTCAGGCGCGGGCAGAAACCAATTTGGATTTTGCGGCCATAAAGTCATTGGCTCAATCTTTGAAAAAACTAGTGTCTTTGGGCTATCAAGTGGCTATTGTTGCTGGCGCTGGCAATATTTTCCGCGCTAGGATGATAGCGGGAGAGGAAATTGATAGAACGAGTGCTGATCATATCGGCATGCTGGCCACTCATATCAATGCCTTGGCCTTGGAATCAGCTCTTGAAAAAATAGGACAAAAGGCAGTAGTAATGTCTCCTTTTGCTATGCCAAAAATTGCCAAAGCCATGAATCATCAGGAGGCGATTGATTACTTGGAAATAAAGACAGTTGTGATTTTTGCCGGCGGAACAGGCAGTCCTTATTTTACTACTGACACCTGTTTGATACTGCGCGCCTTGGAAATAAAAGCGGATCAAGTGTATAAAGCCACTAATGTCTTGGGTGTTTATGATAAAAATCCGAGCAAATACAAAAATGCCAAACTATACAAAACACTTAGTTATGATGAGGCCTTAAAGAAAAATTTACAGCTTATGGACGCTACTGCTTTTGCTCTGGCCAGAGACAATCAGGTCAAGGTGATGGTTTTTAAATACAGTCCGGATAATTTAATCAAAGCAATTAGTAAAAATAATATTGGCACTAAAATTACTAATTAAAAACAAGTTAATAATTTATTTTAAACTAATAATTAATTTCTAATTGGGTTCACCCAGTTAGAAATTCACGAAGTTTAGTTATAGTGATAAGGTATAATGAGATAAATTAATTCCACTATAATTTCTACTAGGGTAAAAACAAACTAATAATTAATTTTTAATTGGGTGAAAGTTGTAAAAGTACAATTTCATAGCGCTGATAAAGAATATTATTTTTTGCCGGAGTTTAGTAATTCTTCAAAAAAAATAGACTTAGGCGATCAGGTAATAGCGGAAACTGTCTTGGGGCAGGATATCGGCGTTGTTACTAGTTGGGCTGACTGGCAGTCTTGTGAAAACTGTTCAACTGAGATTGATAAAAATTGTGATGAGCAGAAAAATGAAACAGATATAAAACCCTTACTTCGTCCAGCCAGCAAAGATGATTTGGACAAAGCGGAAAAAATCAGCCAAGAGTATCCAAACTATCTGAAAAAATGCAACGAGCTGATTGATAAAGCTGGTCTGAGTAATATGAAGCTGGTTGATGTGTCGGAATCTTTTGACAACAAGCGTTTGACTTTTTATTTTATCTCCGATAATCGGGTTGATTTTCGGGAACTGGTCAAAGATTTGGTAAAGTTTTATCACAAAAAAATTCGTTTACAGCAGATAGGCGTGCGTGATGCCGCCAAAATGGAAGGGGACTTTGGTCCCTGTGGTTTGCCACTTTGCTGTCGCAGTTGGCTGAATAATATTGGCAATGTCAGTCCGGATTTTGTCAAAGATCAGGAGCTGACTCATCGTGGAGCCGAGCGTTTGGCTGGTCCCTGTGGCCGTTTGAAATGCTGTTTGCGCTTTGAAGAAGAAGCTTATAAATATAATTTGGATAAACTGCCAAAAGTAGGCGAGGAAATAAAAACTAAGGCCGGCCTAGCTATAGTTAGAACAGTGCATCCATTAAAACAGACAGTGGAAATAGAATTAGACGGCGCCATAATTGAATATCCATATTTAGAAGGCAAGCTTTGCCAAAAAACAACCGAAGAATAAATTTTAGGTATATTTGACTTATTTTCTTATTTTCTGTATATTTTAGACACTAAACACCAAGTATTATGCGTAAAATTGAATTAAAAAATGTAGTCTGGAAAGAAGGCAAATATTATGTAGCCCGATGTTTAAATGTTGAGGTGTCTAGTTTTGGTAAAACAAAAAAAGAAGCGCTGGCTAATTTAGATGAAGCTCTGGAATTATTTTTTGAAGATGTGGAAATATCCAAAGTATCTAAGATAGAAAAACCGGAAGTGGTTAAGCTGTCTATAAGTTATGCCTAGATTATATTCATCAAACCAGATTATTAAAGTCCTTATTTGTCGGGGCTTTATTTTTATATCCCAAAAAGGATCTCATGCCAAATACCGTTTATACACTAAGCCAGTTTTGACTGTCATTGTGCCAACTAGTAAAAAAGAGATACCAATGGGTACTTTCAAGTCTATTTTGCGGCAGGCCAATTTAGCAGAAGAGGATTTTAAAAGAAAATAGTCCAAGTTTTTTTCATTAGTCTGCTTGGATAAATTCTAGCTAATAATAAAATCGTTCGTCAAAGAACGGTTTTTTTGCTATAATAAAAGTAAGTTAAAATTTTTTTAACTTTTTCACTATTTGGGTGAAACCTTAAACTTTAAACTAGTTTTATATGGCAAAAAAAAGAATTAGGGTAGCGATAAACGGTTTTGGCCGGATTGGCCGAGCGGCTTTTAAGATAATGCTGGAAAAAAATAAATACGAAGTTGTTGCCATAAATGATTTGGCCTCAGCTGATAGCTTGGCTTATTTGCTCAAATACGATACAGTTTATGGTCTTTATCCCAAAAAAGTTTTAGCCAAAGGTAATGATATTTATATCAACGGCAAAAAGTATCAAATAACTGCTGTGCCAGAACCAAAAAAATTGCCTTGGAAGAAAATGAGAATAGATGTTGTTTTAGAATGCACTGGCCGTTTTGTCAAAGATGGATTAGCGGCTGACCATATAAAAGCCGGCGCCAAAAAAGTGATTATTTCCGCGCCAGCCAAAGGCGGGGATGTGGAAACATTTTTGCTAGGTGTCAACCAAAATAATTATAAGGGTCAAAAAGTAATTTCTAACGCTTCTTGCACTACCAATTGCATCGCGCCGGTTGCCCAGATTATGGTGGAAAAATTTGGCGTGGCCAAAGCCATGATGACCACTATTCATTCCTATACTGCTGATCAGAGCTTGGTTGACGGCCCGCACAAAAAAGATTTTCGTCGTGGCCGAAGCGCCGGGCAAAATATCGTGCCGACTTCAACTGGGGCGGCGGTGGCTACT
>JAUYFP010000043.1 GCA_030690875.1 bacterium
GACATAACGCAAGTGTTATTAAGGTACTCGTTAATGTAATAGTATAGCATATATACTACATTCTGTCAAACATTTAGACAATACCTAAATATATTTATGCTAATATTAGGTAAAATATATAGTTTTTGGCTTATTTTGACTATTTTCTTATGCTTTACGCTCTATTGAATCTAGTTCTACATTTCTACACGCTCTTGACCAATATTTTCATTTTGCTATAATAATAAAGATGAGAAAAAAAGTAGTCAAAATTCGCTTGCAAGTCCCAGATCCCGGACTTTTATTTTTTGAAAAAAGTTGTCAAATATAATTATCCCCTTTCCGTAGGGGATATTTTTTTAGGCAAAAATGCACCTTACAATCTGACTCAGGAAGGAGCAAAAAAATGAAAATCACTGTCCAACTCAAAGCACCCCTACTAATCATGAATCTGCAACAAAGGTTCAAAACCGGCCTCTGCCTGCTTCCAGGAGAACATGAATTTGTTCTCATCAGACACCCTTGCTTCCCCACCTTCTGTTACATCTGGATGGAAGGCCTTAACCATGCACTCCAGCTTGGGCTGTCTGATGCCTATTTGATCAACCTTTGGGAAAACGGCCTGGAAGTGGACTGGCATGACGCTGAACCACTTTCAGAAAAAAACAGCATCAGAGTTGCCTGAGCCCACACAAAAACTGATCGTCGATCAGTTGCCTTGCCCCCTTAATCCATTGTGAAAAAGGGGGCAAATTTTTTTACAAAAAATTATTTCTATAAAACAAAAGTCCCCCAAAAAGGAGGACTTTATATTATTTCTTTTTCTGGCTATTTCTTCTTTTTAATTTCTTGCGTCGTCGCCTTTTGACTGAAAGTCTTTTATTTTTTAATTTTGTTCCCATGAATTTTTTTTAATATCAATGAAAGAAATATAGCAAAAAATATAGTAAATGTCAATTATGGTTGAGGGTGTTGTAAACACCCAAAACCACGAGTGAGACTTTTGCGAAGCAAAAGGCCAATCGAGGGGTGGGCATAGATGGATGTGTACGATCGACCCCGACTGTATAAGAGTCGTGCTCTAACCAACTGAGCTATATGCCCTAAAATAAAAGTAAAATTTTCAAACTACTGATGAGTGCTCCCTGCCTGCCGGTCTTCGACTCTGAGGGATGAGTCCTTAGACTCAGACTCGAATGAGCAGGCAGGTAACCAACTGCTTGTCCGCCTCCCGTTCGGGCCAGAGGCCCTCAGGGCCGAAGGCTGGCGGGAGCTATATGCCCTAAATAAAACTAATCATACATATTATAAATGAACTAGGGTGTTTTGTGAAGCTTTAAGCTATAAAATTAAAGACTATTTATCAATCGCAATCTGGCTTTCAGCTGTTCCATTACTTCTTCTCTGGCCTCATCTATATCCTTAGCCAAACTTATTTTAGCCAAATAGCGATGGCCAGAGCCCTCCAATCCTTTAATCAAATCCATGGCATTTATATTAGCGATAGTATAAATCCAAGCTTCTGTCTGATACAGCTCCACTTGATAAAATATCACGGCCACTTGCGCTCCCGGAGTAGCCAAAACTAATTCCCGAACCATAGTCTCAAAATCCTGCGGCAAATTCTCCAATTCGTCATTCTCCAAATAGGATGAAATAATGGAATCTTTTTTGCGCAACCTAGATAGCACCTTGCCCCAGCTTTTTAGAGTATCAATATCTTTGGTTCGGTATAAGGCCTCAATTATTTTTTCCCGCTTAGCGCCGTGAATTATCAATTCGCTGGCCAGCTCCAAAGTATCCGGATTGACTTTGGGAGATTGAAAACTATTGCTAGCGGAAATCATGGCCGCCAAAAGGCAAGTGGCTATTTGCTCATTCAAACTGTCAACTAAAAAATGATAAGAAATTTCCGCCAATGAGCTGACATTACTCTCAACAATATTCAACTGACCAAAATTTTCATTAAGCACCGAATTGTCAATATTGATAATGGTAGTGTGCTGAAAAAAATGCCTATGCTCGGAAAAAACTTCCCCCAAAAGATCTAAGTCTTCTGCGCCAAAAACTATAATCAAATCATATTTATAATCCCCTACTTCAGTTTTAACATCCTCTGATTTAAAATTTCCATTGGCCGGAACAATATCAATCAGCAATTCATTATCTTTGACATCATAGCTCAGCTGTTTTAACTGAGTCTGAGAAATATCTAAAATTATTTTAAACTTATTGATGTTGTCTATGCTGTCATTTATTTTAATTCCTTCCGGAAAAAAATTATATTTGGGAATTTGACCGGCAAAAACCAAATCAACTTTCTTTTTTCTCTGTGATAAAAAAACAGACCAAGCCATCGCTGTGCTTAGTGCATCAAGACTGGGATTTTTGGAACCAACAAGTAAAATGTTCTTACTGGAATCCAATAATTTATTAAATTTTTCTTTGGGAAAATCCATTTGTTTTTTGATTTTGACTATTAAATTTAACGGAAAAACCAAAAAATGTCAAGGCATAAAACAGACAAATATTGGCTTTCTGGCCAAACATTGACTTTTAAGGCGATTTTTAGTAGAGTTACGGCAAATAAACGCCCTTGAGCGCCAATAATACACCAATAAAGTGTATTTAATTGTTTCAAAAAAATGAACCCCGTTAGAAATTAACGAAAGCTAGCTATAGTGGTAGAGTATAATAATTGATGTATCTCACTATAATTTCTAACTAGGTGAAAATATTTAAATTAATCGTCAAATTTTAAAAAATAACAAAGTAAATTTCTAAGAGGATGAATCCCGTTAGAAATTCATAAGAGTAATATTTACGAATTCGTAAAATAGTTAGGAGAAAGTAAAAACAATATATGAAATATTTTTACTTCAATTTAAAAAATAACAAAGTAAATTTCTAACGGGATGAATGTAAGTGTTCTAGCTAGACAACTCAAAGTAACTGCTAATGAGCTTCTGGAAAAACTGCCCGAGCTCGGTTTTGACATTGGCGCTAGAGCCCTAAAAATAGATGACGCTTTGGCTCCTAAAATAATTCAGGCCTGGAAAAAAGCCCAACGAAAAGAAGTCTTTAAACAAGAATTATCAAAAGTAGAAGAAAGAGGTAAAGAAATAAATCCAGCCGATGCTGAAAAAAACTTTAAAGAAATTTCTATTGCTAATGAAATAGTAGTCAAAGATTTAGCGGAAATAATGAAATTGCCGGTAGCCAAATTAATGGGAGAGTTGATGAAAAATGGCATTATGGTTTCGCTAAACGAAAGAATTGATTTTGAAACAGCTAGTATAATTTCCGAAGATTTAGGATTTAAAGTAAATAAAATTGACAAGGCCTTGGAAAAAGAAACCAGCAAAAGAGAAAGGCTGGAAAATCTGCTGACCAATCGTCAAGCCAAAGAAGCCAAGGCTCCGGTAGTAGTTGTCATGGGTCATGTTGACCACGGCAAAACAAAATTGCTCGACGCTATCCGCCAAACCAATGTGGTTGATCAAGAAGCTGGTGGCATCACCCAGCATATCGGCGCTTACCAAGTAGTAAGCAAAGGCCGAGCAATAACTTTTTTAGATACTCCTGGTCATGAAGCCTTCAAAGCTATGCGTAGCCGTGGCGGACAAATCGCTGATATAGCAGTTTTGGTAGTAGCCGCCGATGACGGCTTACAGCCACAGACCTTAGAAAGTATTTCCGTCATCCAAAAAGAAAAACTGCCCTATGTCGTAGCCATAAATAAAATTGATAAAGAGGGAGCTGATGTTGATCGGGTCAAACAAGAATTAGCGGAAATAAATCTTATTCCCGAAGACTGGGGTGGCAAAGTTATTTGCCAGCCAATTTCCGCCAAATTAGGCAAAAATATTTCGGAACTTTTGGATATGATTCTCTTGGTGGCTGATTTGGAAGACCTTAAAGCTGACAGTCACGGACAAGCAATTGGCACAATTATAGAATCCCATATTGATCAAAGCGCCGGTCCAGTAGCTACTGTTTTGATTCAAGCTGGCACTCTATCTCTGGGCGATGCTTTTATCGTTGGCGATGTGTCCGGTAAAATAAAAACTCTGGAAGACTGGAAAGGCAAAACTCTCAGTCAAGCTGGCCCGGCAACTCCAGTAAAAATTTTAGGATTAAAACAACTACCAGAAGTCGGCGAGATTATGGAAGTCATAAATGATAAAAAAGAATTCAAGGAAAAATTAAAATTAGGTCAAAACAATCGTCAAACTTCTCGGCTAGCCAATAATGGAAATAGTAATAGCCCAGAAAATGGTCGGGAAATAAATATTTTAAACATTATCATCCGCTCTGATGTCTTGGGCTCAGCTGAGGCCATAGAAGAATCGCTGGCCAAAATAAAAGTAGCCGATACTCAGCTAAAAGTCATTAAAAAAGGTCTGGGACAGGTCAATGAAGATGATGTGCTCCAAGCTGAAGCTAGTAAAGCTATTGTTATAGGCTTCCATATCAAAGAAAATAAAAATGTCAGCGCGCTGGCCAATGAAAAAAAAGTTACTGTTTTATATTTTGATATTATTTATAAACTGCTGGAAGATTTGGAAAAACGGCTCACCGATATAAAATCCAAAAAAGTTATCCATAATTTTCTTGGCCGTTTGGAAGTACTGGCAATATTTAAAAAATCAAAAGATTCTTTAATTTTTGGCGGTAAAGTGATAGAAGGTAAAGTTACCAAAAACAGCAAAATAAAAGTTATTAAAAACGGAGAAGTAGAAACCATTGGACAATTAGTGAATCTCCAATCTGGCAAAGAAGATGTTTCTGAAGTGGTTGTCGGCAATGAAGCTGGTATTAGCTACAAGGGAGAACCAATAATAGAAGTCGGCGATAAATTAGAATTTTTTGAAGAAAAATATGAGTAAGAGAACAGAACAAGTCGCCGCTTTGCTTTGTACAGCGATAAATGAAATTATTATCAAGGATTTTGAAGCGCCCAAAGGCACATTGATCAGCGTATCAATGGTTACTATCTCCGCTGACCTAAAAAATGCCACTGCCTATGTCAGTGTGATTCCCCAAGACAAGCTGGGCACCGGACTGGAAGCCATTAGAAAATTCAGCGGTCATGTTCAGAAGGGAATCGGTAAATATTTAACTATGCATACTACCCCAAAAATAAACTGGGAACTAGATGAAAGAGATTTAAAATATAGCGCGATTGATGAAGCTCTAAGACAATAAAAACAGCCCGAGTTGCAGATGCAACCCGGGCCTCTTTGTGACTTCAGCCAACTAGTCTGAGCGAATTTTCTTCCCCTAACAGTGGTTTTCTCAAAAAATTCATAATGAATTCCAAAAAAAATCTTCTTTCATAAAGGACTGTGCAACCATTGAGGAAAGTTTCGGAAACCCCCACTATCCTATAGAGTTTTATTTCTAGGAAAGTATTATATTCCGAATCTTCTTCCTCTCCAAAGACCTTGACTGACAATAAAACATCAGCTGGAAAATCAGTAAAAACTCCATTTAAGATGCGGTGTTTTTGTGTCAGGCTCAAATCACACACAGTCAAACCGTGATCTCTCAAAAAATCAAACAACCAGCCCTCTACCTGAAACTCCGCATCCTCTTGCTCTTCAACCACGAGCGCCAATTTAAACTTGGCCAACTCTCTCATTACTCTGCACTCCTCTGCTCTCCTGAATCTGCCCCTCTCTTCTATGGTTCTGCGCCATATCTCATCTCTCTTATTCGAGAAGTAAAGAAAAAAACTACCAATAACCAGAACGGAAACACAGACTATGGTAAAAGCCATACTTAGCCTCCTATTTTATCTTGCTTTTAACAAGATTATTGTAAAGAACATTAACTCTCACCTACGCCAGAACTCTCTTTATATAATATTAAAATAAATCTGTCAATTTATGACTGATTGATTGACTAAAATAAATTATTTAGCTATAATAATCAGTTATGTATAATCACAAGAACATTAGTCAATCAATAAAGAAGAGCATAATTCAAGCTGACAAAATACTCATCGTTTCTCATAGAAGACCCGATGGAGACACGCTTGGCGCGAATTTAGCTTTGGGTATTTATCTCAAAAAACTTGGCAAAAAAGTTACCAGTTTTTGCGTTGATTCATTACCTCAATCTTTGGCATTTTTACCAAACAGCCACTTACTCACCAGCGACCACCTGATTTTTAGAGAAAAATATGACTTAATTATCGTCGTAGATTCTTCCAACTATGAGCTTACTGCCATCAAAGAACTGCTCAGCGCCCTGCCGACAAAATACACTTTAATAAATATTGATCATCATGTTTCCAATCCTCAATATGGCGATATCAACTTGGTGCTAACTGACTCTTCCTCAACTTGCGAAATAATCTATCGTTTGCTGAAAGATTGGTCCATAGTCTGGGATAAAGATATTGCTAGCAATTTGGCCTGCGGTATAATCACTGACACTGGTGGCCTAAAAAATGCCGCTACCAGCTACCATGCCATTACCGCTGTAGCTGATTTAATAGCCAAGGGAGCTAATATCCATAAAATAATCAATTTCAGCTTAAACAAGCCACGACTCAGCCAACTAAAACTTTGGGGCAGAGCTTTGGAAAGACTTCGCAAGTCAAAAAAATACAACTTGGTCTATACTTGGTTAGGCCAAGAAGATTATAGGGACTGCGAAGCTACTGAGGCCGACAGCGAAGGGCTCTCTAATTTTTTGCACATCTTAAAAGAAGCGGAAATAATAATGGTTCTAAGAGAAAGCGACAACAATATGATAAGGGGCTCAATTAGAACAAGCAGTGATGTAGACCTGACAAAATTAGCTGGACTTTTTGGCGGTGGTGGCCACAAAAAAGCCGCTGGTTTTGACTTGCCAGGAAAACTAGTCTATGATAATAATGAATTAAGAATAGTATAAAAATAATATGTTAATACCAACAGTCATAGAAAAAGTGCCGGGTGGTGAACGCGCTTATGATATCTACTCCCGCCTTTTAAAAGAAAGAATTATATTTTTGGGCGAGCCGATTGATGACCGCATCGCTAATTTAGTTATTGCCCAACTCCTTTTTCTTGATTCCCAAGACCAAAAAAAACCAATCAAAATGTATATCAATTCTCCGGGCGGTTCAGTCACTGACGGCTTGGCAATTTATGACACTATGCAACATGTCAAAAGCCCAGTGTCTACTATTTGCGTGGGACTAGCCGCTTCCATGGGTGCTCTGCTACTGGCCAGTGGCCACAAAGGCCAACGCTACGCCCTGCCAAATTCGGAAATATTAATTCATCAAGTTATGGGCGGAGCCACTGGTCAAGCCAGTGATGTAAAAATAAAAGCCGAACAAATTTTAAAATTAAAAGAACGCTTAAACAAAATACTTCAGCATCATACCAGCCAAGCGCTAAAAAAAATAGAAAAAGATACTGATAGAGATTACTATATGACTGCCCAAGAAGCTTTGGACTATGGTTTGATAGATAAAATTATAAAATAAGTCAAAATAATCTTTCTAAATTTCCCTAGATGTGCTAATATATTTTGCGAGACGAGTAGCTGGGTTTTTTAACTCGCTTTATAAGCTCGTCATTGGGGCCATCAGCGTACAACATCAGTTGATAGTCGGAAGACTTCAGACAATGCTGTACATATGCTGATGGTCTTTTAATAAAAATACCAATACCCCCTTGTCAAGAATTATGAATACCCCAATGCCAAGCATTGGGGCCTGAGGCGAAGGAGGGTCAAATTCAACCTCGAAGGTTGGTTTTATTTTTCAAAAGTGACTACTTGCGAAATCGAAAGACTAACTCAGAGTCAGCACCCCACCTGTAGTCAGGCTCAGCATGGTTGCCACTGAGCCTCAGTTTAGCGTCACTGCTACGCAAGTGGAACACACTAGGATAGCCACGGCGGTCAGCGATTTGTTTCATGGCAATCCGAAACCACTCTCTGCCAGTATATTTTAACCTAAGATGAGGACCAACTTCAGCTGGGCATTGTTCTAATGCCAACTCTTGGGCTCTCTTGTATATTTCATCAGTAGTGGCACCAGTTTTCAAGCCTAATTGCTCAACTGTAAACCTAACTAGATTATATACTTCTGGAGTTTGACTAAATTCTGTCTTTTCAAGAATATCTTTTCCCCAATCAGAAAGATAAATATTTTTATCTTTCAAAGCTTGCTCTGCTTTTTCAGCAGAGTTGATACTTGGATCAGTTTCTAGGGTTTGTATGAATATTCCCTTGTCAGGAAAAGATTCATAAAGATGAGTGATATTGGGGTAGTTTCTAACT
>JAUYFP010000111.1 GCA_030690875.1 bacterium
AACCCACCGAAGCGTTGATGGGTTTTTTATAAATAGGGAGCCTCCTTCAGCAACCAAGCAAACCCGTGAAGGTTGCTCTTACAGCCAGCTGGACTTTTGGCTTTATGTGCTTGGGGAAGCTCCCATGAGTTTGGGGGCCGCTTTGACCAGTGGATCCAGGTGAGGTCAACTTGGTGGGTAAACCCCTTACCAGGATGTTGTTCAGACAAAGCGGCCCGATTCCAATGTACAGATTAGTATTATAGCGCAATATATAATTATATGTCAAGAGGAGCCACGACTTGCCAATTAGCTATTTCTAGATTTACAAATTGAATTAAAAAAGCGCTTCCCGGATTTTCGGTATCTAAAATATCATATTCTACATTGGCTATAAAGCAACCTTCACAATATTCAGGCATTATGCCACTTACTCTGGGTAAAGATTGGCTCAAGCGTAGATATTCTTTGGAGCTGGAAATATATTTTATGGCAATATCGGAAACTTTATCAAATTCGGCTTGCTCTTTAAGTTCTAATTCTCTAGCTTCCTCGGTCGGTTTTGGTTGAGGCCTGCCATTAACAATAATATCATTGTCGTCAATAATCACAGGGAGGTCATTTTCCAAATTATCTGAGCTTGAAGTATTATTTGCTTTATTATTGCTATTGGTGTTGCTATTTGGGGATTTATCCAGCCAGGAGCTTTCGTAGTCATTGGTATTTTGACTTTCAGTGCTGAGCTGATTGTTATTATTATTTTTAAAATTCAAACAGCCACTAGTTAATAATATAATTAGCAAATAAACAAAGAGTAATTTTTTGTTTTTTAGCATGGTTTAATTATAGCATAAAAAAGAAAGAGCTTCAGCCCAGCTGAAGCTCTAATAGTTTTTTATTTTAGACAAGTTTGGGCTTTATATATTTCCAAGGGGCTAGGAACAGAGCCAGCAATTATTTCTTGCAACCTTTCCGGACTTACTTTTGAGGCCATACAGTCGCTGGTAGCTGGGTCAAGACTGGTGGGTAATTGGCTGACATCTACGCCCATATCATAAAGTGTTTTTTCCTGTGTGTTGCTTAGAGCTGGATGATCATAGTTAGCGTTAATCTCGGTTTTATCAGCTGGCTGATAGTCGCTCATTTTGGAACTCAGATAAGAGTTTATCATATTGCCAACTATTTTGTTTTTCAGATTGCCCGGATTAAAAAAGAAAATAATTACCAGAGCAATGATTATTAGGAGTAGAATAATTAATAAAAATTGAATGATTTTTTTCATTTTATTTATTTTAAAAATTAAATACGATGCTGAAATTATACTATATTTTTGCTGTTTTGAAAATAAATCATAATTTATAGCTTGACAAATAAATCAATAATTTATATAGTAAATAATGTCCTAGCACACTTTCAGGGGGACTTTCAAGGAGGGCGTCACAATGTGGCAGCAATATTACTGCTATCAATGTGGCCACTGGGTTTTTCATCTAAAAGGAATTTGCTCCAACTGTGGTCGCGTCTGGCAACCAATCCGGCCGGAAAATCCACCACCTAACAATCAACCCACTCCACCCTATCATGGCCTTAATCAGGTCATCAAACTAGTTTCCTGAGCGCTGTCATCACGACGGCGCTCAATTTTTTTTGAAATCCAAGATATTGCTTAGTATTACAATAATTCGGAATAAGCGCTAGTCATAGTGTCTAGCATACTAGGCAAGATAAACATTAGGATAATTAAGGGTATGACAAAAAATAGCAGTGACAAAACCAGACTCCAAATAAACATTTTTTTGGCAGCCATGGTTATTTTATACATTTCGTCGATTTTTTGTTCCAAAGCCGTTATTTTTTTGACTAATTCTTCTTCCATAATAAATTTTAATTTTAATAAGTATATTATAGCAATAAATTGCTGACTAAGCTATCAATAATCTAATTTATCAAGTATAATAGCTATCATGAGAGTACCAATCAGAAAAGGTGGTAAATATACTTATATCAAGCCAGATCCCTATATCACTTCGGAAAAGCTGGCTGAGCTTAAAATAGAGCTGGAAAAATTAAAAAAACATATTCATCCTCAGCTGGCCAGCGAAGTAAAAAGACTGGCCCTAATGGGCGACTTTTCGGAAAACGCGGCTTATCAGATTGCCAAAGGAAAATTGCGTGGCTTAAACGAAAAAATATCCAAAATTGAAAAGCAAATCGTCAGCGCTCAAATCATTGATACTAAAAATAAAGCGGACAGCGCTCAAATCGGCGCTCTCATAACTCTTGAATTTGAAAATAATAAAAAGCAGTACCGAATTTTGGGATCACTAGAAACTGATCCGTCCAAAGGAGTAATTTCTTATAGCTCGCCTCTTGGCCAAGCGCTGATAAATAAAAAACTTGGCGATAGCGTAGAAATAAAACTAGGAGATAAAAGCGTCAAATATAAAATAATAAAAATAGAGTAAAAAGAAAAAAACCTTCTGTCAGACAGAAGGTTTTTCTAGGATCGAGAGAAAGTACAAATTAGGGAGGGTGCCGCTTTAGAGGTCTGGAGCATTAGCTAGACTCTTTGTTATTTGGTGTCCCGACCTGAGTAGGACCCGAAGGTTCTGGTCAGAACTGAGTCGTTGCTACCGCGGTCTACACTTATGCCACAAAGGCCAAAAAAACAGCACCCACCTTTAACTTGGGTAGTTTAGTCAATATTTGAGTTTTTGTCAACTCAAAAACCGCTAAAAAGCGGTTTTTAGGTGTATAAATTTTATAAATTATTTTTCAATGACAATGAATTCACCCTCTTTCAAAGCGTGAATTGGCAAGCTAGTATCGCCGTATTTTTCTAGTTCTCTGTAAGCTTCCTCCCAATCTATTGGACCTCGGGGATCATCAGCGCCATAATTAGATTTGTAATGAGCTATAAATTTAATTGGGACTAAGCCAAAACCATCCATAGTTTGACGCCAATCACAGGTCCAAAAATGCTTAGCCAAAGCATGGGAACTAGCTGAACTAGTAGCGATAGTTTTGCCTGACCATAAATTGGCTAAATCAAATTGTTTTAGCCAGTATTGGATTAAATGGTCGTCTCCGCCATGAATTATTAAAGCGTCTGACGCTTTCACTTGCTCAATAAATTTTTCTGGGTAGGCCAAGTCAAATGAAGGATTTATGCCACTGGGTAATATTTTTTTGATATCAGCCAGGTGCTCTTGGTAGACGCTTTCCCAATCCTCTCTTTTTTGGGCGAAAAAGCAAAGCAATATTTTTGGCTTTTTGCCTAAATTTTTAAGAATCTCCGCTACATACAGTTTATTTTTTTCAGGATTTTTCCTCAGTCCGCCGGAATTAATAACGTATTTTGTCATGTTTATTTTATTATAATACCTAAAGTTTGTTGATACAAATTTTTAATCTTATTAATAATTTCTGGATTATTCAAAAATTCTTTTGTTTGTCTTAAAATTTTGTCAGCCATACCATTTTCAAATGGTAAAAGTCTAATAAAATTTTCATAATCCTCTACCTCTAAGGGCTTTTTATTTTTATAAATATTTTTAACCATTCGATTATATTTTTTTACCCCAGCGATATCTTCACCATTAGGGTTTAAAGCATAATCAAGGTAATTGAGATATTTTTTAATACCAATAATTTGGGCATCATTGATATCTTGAAGAATTTTTATAGAAGTACTATGTAACCACCAATTTTTTTTATTTTCCTGACTAAAAAGATCAGGAAAAATAAGACTACTTATTTTTTTATATTTTAAGTCATAAATATTGTGCGTCTGCCAGCCTTTTTTGAAATCAGTATCAGCCCAGTTTTTATTTAAACATATTTCGGCGTGAGTAAGATTTCTATTTATTGTAGTAACATAGCGACTATCAGGATAGATTGCCCCAGCCAAATAAGCTGGCAAATTTTTTATTTGATAGCTATCTTTGAGTTCAAGGGCAAATCTAATATGGGTTGCCTCTAGAGACATAAGTCATTGTTTATTACCATTAATTATTGCTCTTATTTTTTCTAAACCATCAGCTACAATTTTTTGATGCATATTAGATAATTCTATCAATAACTTTGATCCATGGCCATTAAGTTTTTCAACATCTATATTGATTTGTTTAAAGTTATTATATTTACTCATCATCTTATGAGTCAAAATATTTCTTAATTTATTATATTCACTTAAATTTTTTATAAGATTATTTTCTGGGGAAAGTGTCCTTAAAATTTTTATTAGTCCCCCTAAAGTTGATGACTCTAATTCTTTTTGATTAATTTTTATATGCATACGTTGCGGTTTAGCGATATCCATATTTATATTTTGTTGCAATATATTAACTAAAGATATTATAATAAAAGTTATATAATTTTCTTGTAAAATAATTTTACCAAAATACGATTTTTCTTTTTCTATGAGGATTGGAAAAGTATTTTGAAAAATTAGTATATTTGTTAATTTTTCTATCCGTTTTTCATCAGGTGTTTTTATTTTATTCATAAATTTTAAATTATATCCCCGCTTCCAATTAATTCATCTTTTTTGTATATCGCTAATATTTGTCCACTAGCCACTCCTTTTTGTTGGTTTTTGAAAGTGGCGAGATAAAGTCCCCTTGTTATGGAGGATTTATGGGGTTCTTGACTAATCATAACATTTTGAGCTGGCTGGCGGTAGCGGATTTGCGCTTGGGCTTTTAAAGGCAGTTTATATTCCTTAGCTAGCCAATGCAAATTGCCAATCTGTATAACATTTTTGTACAGCTCTTCGTCATCAATACGTCCGACTACGATAATATTTTTTTTGATATTTTTTTCCACTATATACCAAGGTCCGCCGGACAAATTCAGTCCTTTGCGCTGGCCAATAGTATAGTACCAGACGCCTTGATGAGTGCCTAACTTATGGCCAGCAGTATCTAATATATTTCCTTTTTTTGGTTTTATCTTTTGGCTAAGAAAAGTTTTGAGATTAATTTTGCCGATAAAGCACATTCCTTGACTATCAGGCCTATTGGCATTGGCCAACTTGGCTTTGGTGGCAATACGCCTGACTGCTGGCTTTTTTAGTTCGCCAAGGGGAAAGGTAGCCAAAGATAATTGTTTTTGAGTGAGCCCAGAAAGAAAATAAGATTGGTCTTTGTTTGAATCTTGGCCACGAAGTAAATGGTAACCAAATTTATCATGGCTCAGGCGGGCATAATGGCCAGTAGCGATTTTATCAAAGCCGAGTTTTTTGGCCGCGTCAAGAAATAATTTAAATTTTATTTCGTTGTTGCACAAAATATCAGGATTTGGCGTTAGGCCTTTTTTGTAAGCGGAAAAAATATAGTCAACTACTTTTTTGTGGTATTCTTTTTCAAAATCTAATGTTCGTATCGGTACTTTGAGCTGAGCGGCAATGCGATAAGCCATTAGTCGATCCTCTTTCCAAGGGCACTGGCCTTTTAGATTTATTTTTTCGGAAAAGCATTTCATGTAAGCGGCTTCTACTTGGTATCCTTGTTTTTTTAGCAGGTATAAAGACACGGCGCTGTCCACACCGCCGGATA
>JAUYFP010000118.1 GCA_030690875.1 bacterium
ATCCTGAGTTCTAATACGGTTAAGCAAGCTAGTAAAATCACTGGCCAAATCAAGTTCCGGCAAAGAAGCATATCTTTCTTCACCTAGTAATGATAACTTAATCCAGTTTTCTTTTTCCTGTTTATCAAGTTCGAGATAATCAACAAAATTATCCAAATGCTGATGTTTAGTATAATAAATTATAGCTTTTTTGTAAAGGTCTCTAAACTCTGGCGCCAAAATCTCCGGATCAATCTCAGCCATCATTTTTTGAAAATAAATTTCTCGATAATAGGAAATAGCCAATAAATTTTCACTGATTATAAATTTAATATCTGGTTTGACTTTTATATTTCTGGATACGGTTAAAGTCGGCTCTTCTAAAAAAGATTTTGCCTGACCAAGGTCGTCTTTCAAAAGTTCTATGGGAATTTGCAACTTATCAGATAGTAATTTTAGATAATGAGCTTGTTCTACTTTGCTTTTTAAATATTTTATTATTGGTAATAATTTACTGACCGCGATTTTTTTGTGATCCGAGCGCGACAAATCAACTCCAGCCAATATTCTTTTAAAATAATAATCCATTACCGGAATAGAGTCCTTAACCGCTATTACCCAGGCCTCAGGATTATTTTTGACCATATCGGCCGGATCCTTACTATCTTTTAGCAATAAAATTTTGACATTCATATCTTCCTGCCAGCATAAAGATATGGAACGAAAGGCGGCTCTGGAACCGGCCGCATCGCCATCAAAAGATAAAATTATATTATTGGTATATCTTTTGATAATTTTTATGTGCTCCATGGTCAGAGCCGTACCAGAAACCGCCACGGTATTTTTAGTGCCGGCCTGATGAGCGGCAATAACGTCCATATTACCCTCAACCACAATTACATAATTATTTTTTCTAATAGAATCTTTGGCCAAATGCCAGCCGTAGAGTAAACGACTCTTGTCATAAATAACGCTTTGCGGACTATTAATATATTTGCCACCAAAATCTTCTTCGTCGTAAGCAATTCCATTAAGCGTCCGCGAAGTAAAGGCCACTACCCTACCTTGGGTGTCAAAAAGAGGAAACATTAATCTTTTTCTAAACCTATCAACATAACCGTTACCGTCTTTTTTCCTGACAGTGATACCGGCTTGAAAAATATCCTGTTCCTTGAATCCTTGGGCGGTCAAAAATTTTAATAGCCCGTCCCAAGCTTCACCTGACAATCCTAAGCGCCAATTCGAAACACTGCTCTCGTTTATTTTTCTGCCTGCCAAATACTCTTTAACTTTTTGACTAGCTTTATCATCCTCTTCTAAATTATGGCAATAAAAATCCGTAGCCAATTTATTTATTTGATATACATCCTTATAATCCTTTTGCTGGCTGGAAGCGCTAAAATCTTTGAGAGCTATGTTGGCCTTTTCCGCCAAAATTTTGATTGCTTCTTTAAAATCAACGCCTTCATACTCCTGAACAAAACTAATAATATCCCCGCCTTTATCGCAACCAAAACAATGCCAAATCTGCTTTTCTTTGGAAACCATGAAACTGGCGGTTTTCTCATTATGAAAAGGACAGCGGGCTTTTAAATTAGCGCCCGAGTTATCTAAATTAATATAGCTAGAAATTACCTCTACTATATCTAAACGGCTTTTTATTTCCTCGACGGGATTCATCCAGTTAGAAATTTACTTTGTTATAATAAAGATAAATAATTCTTCAACCTATTTTTTATATACCTTCTGCCCATTCCTGATTTGAAATATTTTTCTCTTGAATATGCGTCTTTTTTATTAAGGCATACCTCATAATACACTAGCTTCATAGGCAACCTATGTTTAGTGCTTAATACCTCTCCATTATTATGCTCTTTTAGTCTACGTTTTAAATCGTGTGTACACCCAGCATAAAAAAACCCATCTTTGATACTATATAATATATATGTATACCATTGTGAATTTCTAACTGGAATCATGACCTAATCTTAGGGCAATTTTTGATATTAGTCAAAACTCCATTTTCTAAGGCCAACAAACGCTTTTTACGCCACAAACCAGAAGCATAAGCAACTAAATTGGCATCACTGCCCACTACTCTATGGCAAGGCACAATAATGGCAATTTTGTTTTTATTGACTGCCTGCCCCACTGCTCTAGCAGCTTTGGGCTTGGCAATCATTTTGGCCAGATCGCCATAGGAAATCACCGCCCCATAGGGAATTTTTGCCAAAGCAGTATAAACTTTATTTTGAAACTCGCTGCCGGAAAATTTATAGGGAACTAAAAAAGATTTTCTTTTACCCAAAAAATATTTTTTTAACTCAACAACGCACCTTTTTGTCAGTGCGTTGTGATTATTGGCTTTTCGTGTTTTGACAAAATCAATAGCTAAAATAAATTTGTCATCAGCAATAATTTCCAAAATTCCGATTGCTGAATCGCAGTAAGCTCTATGCTTCATTATTATAATCTAATGGGGGTTGGTTCTATTTTGCTATCAGCAGTTGAAAACACTTTTCGGCTAAAACACTGGTAACCAGCATCATGAAGCCCGATATCCGAACCAAAATAAGCGTAAGATTCGTAATTTTTATCCCCCAAATTTGAAGTTAAAAAATCTGTACAAATTTTGTATTCATCATCGGCGATAGTCTCATACTCATAAGCTTTACTAGTCGACGGATTGCTTATATTATCAACGGTAATAGTCCTTTTTTCCGAGTCGCTGGTCAAAAATCCTAGATTATCCGGCAGAGAATTATTAACAGTATAATAATCACGAATGGCCCAATGTATTTGGTTTAAATCACCTAGAATCTCTCCATCAATTTTTCTATTCCTAGCTGTCTGAGGAGAATCTACTGAAAACCAAGAAAAAACAAAAACTACTAAGACCACTGCCAAAGAAATCCAAGTGTAAAATTTAATTACCTTATCTTTTTTTCCTTCAACTGTATCACGTCTAATATCGTAAAAATAAAAAGAAAAAACTGAGCCGGCGATAATTAAAGCAGTCAAAGTTTTTAAGATAAATTTGGTAGTCAAATCGCCGTCTAAAAAACTATTGATAGTAGCTATTAAAAATCCAATCATCACCACTATCGAAATAAGCAGTATAAAATAGGTGAGCCACTTTCTTACGCCAGCATCCTTGTCCAGCGTGCCAGCAAAAAGATTTTTGTAAATCTGCCGACTGGTCAGATAATAAATGGGAGTGGAAACTATAATGGCGGAAATAGCAAACTTCATTATCTCATCGTTATAACTGCCACTATATTGATTTATAATATCTACTATTTCTTTGTTAATAATTTGAAATACTATTATGCCAACTGAAATTGACATAAATACCAACGCTACCAAAGAAAGTAGATAGAGAAAGGCGTACTTAGCCGAATCATGCTTGAGCATATTTTTATCTTAATTATTAATTTTTTTTGAATTTTAGCGATCTTAGCAAATGAGAAGTAGCGGAGATTGTAAAAACTACCTGTAAAATGATAAAAATCCAATCGCCAATACTATAACTATACACTAAAAGAGCCAGACCACCAATTATATACAAAATGTATTCAAGATATTTTTTCTGCCAAAATACGCCCACTGATATTATCACTAGTCCTAAAATCCCCACGAATTTATAAATGTCCATATTTTTATATTAAGTAAATGTTTTAGCAATCCAATCGCCCGTAAAATAAGTCACCACTATTACTAGCATGGCTATCATAACATGCTCCAAAATCAGTGGCCAAGGCTTTTGCTTTCTTTTTTTGGCAAT
>JAUYFP010000119.1 GCA_030690875.1 bacterium
TCGGACATTGGTAAACGAGTACATAGTTCGTAGGCTTCTACTATCATGCCGTCGGTCCAGGACATTACTTTGCCAAACATATCTTTAGCAGAATCATTTAAAGCCAACATATTTCCCTCTGTTTTTCCCATTTTTTTACCAGATGGATCAACTAGTAGTTTCGTAGTAATGACAAATTTTTCTTTACCAGTCATTAATTTCATAAGTGTTCGGCCAGACAGCATATTAAAGGTTTGATCATTGCCACCTACTTCACCATCAACATCCATAGCCACAGAATCGTAGGCTTGGAGTACGGGGTACATAAATTCATGTAAGTGAATTGGTTTTTCAGCTTTTATTCTTTCTTGGAACATGTCTCTTTCCAGTAGTTGCTGAACAGTAAAATTGCTTGATAATTTCATTACCTCAGAAAAGTTTGTTTTTTTATGCCAAGCGCTATTATATTTTAATTCAACTTTATTTGTTCCCTTAAAATCCAAAATTGTAGCCGCCTGTTTTTTGTAATCTTTAGCATTTTTCAATACCTGCTCTCTACTCAGAACTTTTCTAGTAGCTGTTTTATCTGTTGGGTCGCCAACCATGCCGGTGAAATCACCAATGAGCAAAATTATTTTGTGTCCTAATTCCTGGAATTGCCTTAGTTTTTCCATTGGTATGATGTGGCCGATATGTAGAGTTGGCCCCGTTGGATCAATACCCAAATAAAGCGACAATCTTTTGCCAGATTTTAATGCTTTTTCCAAAAATTCTTTATTAGGGTATATATTCTCAACCCCACGGCTTAATAACTCTTGAATTTTTTGTGAATCAGTGCTAATTTTAGGCATAGTTTAATTTTTTGATTACTTAAGTGTATTCAAATTATAGCTTATTTTTGCTATAATTCAAATAGATTAAAAAATCATTTAAATTTCTAACGGGATATGCCAATTCCTCAACTTAAATCAAATTTTTCTCGCCGACGCCTTGGTGAGGATAAACCCAGTTTTGTTTATCGTCAGCTAGAAGAAGTCAAAAAACCCAAAAAAATAAAATCGCTTGGTAATTTTTTATTTAAAAAAGAAAAGAATAAAAATAGAAAAGGCCCCTGGTTTTGGCGTTTTATTAGGCAGTTTTGGCGCTTGGGTTTAGCCTTACTTTTTGTTGTTGGTATATTTATGATTGGCCTTTTTGCTTGGTATTCCAAGGATTTGCCTGAGTCGGGAAAAATAATGGACAGGTCAGTAGCTTTAAGCACTAAGATATATGATAAGACCGGTGAAGTTTTGCTTTACGAAGTGCATGGCGATCAAAATCGCAGTCTTATTTCTATCAATGAAATTCCTGATTATGTAAAGCAGGCAACTATTTCCATTGAGGATAAAAATTTTTATAATCACGGCGGAATTTCTGTTTGGGGTATTATTCGTGGACAAATAGTACCGCGTCTACAAGGTCGCCGTTCCCAAGGCGGTTCAACCCTTACTCAGCAGTTTGTCAAAAACGCTATTTTAAGCGATGAGCGTAAAGTTTCCCGCAAAATCAAAGAATGGATTTTATCCTACCAAATAGAGAGAAAATTTAGTAAAGATGAAATACTGGAATTTTATTTTAATGAAATTCCTTATGGTGGCGCTATTTATGGCGTTCAGGCCGCATCCAATTATTATTTCGACAAGCCAGTACAAAATATCAGCTTGGGAGAAGCGGCTATTTTGGCGGCTTTACCACAGGCGCCGACGCTTTACTCGCCTTATGGCAATAACAAAGAGGCGCTCATTGGTCGCCAACATTATATTTTAGATTTGATGGTTGAGCAGGGCTATATTAGTAAAGAAGCAGCCGAATCAGCTAAAAATCAGGAATTAGTTTTCAAAAAAAGAGCTGAGCAAATGAAAGCGCCACACTTTGTTACTTATGTTCGGGAATTATTGGAGCAAAAATATGGCGCTTCAGTGGTGGAGCAGAGTGGTTGGCAAATTATTACTTCTCTAGATATAAAAGCTCAAGAAGCGGCCGAAAAAGCCATTACTGATGTGGCGCCTAAAAATTTAGAAAAATATGGAGCCAACAACGCCGCTCTTGTTTCTATTGATACTGAGACTGGACAGATAATCGCCATGGTGGGTTCCAAAGATTATTTTGATGATGCTATTGACGGACAAGTTAATGTGACTTTGTCTCCTCGTCAGCCAGGTTCTTCGCTTAAGCCTTTTGTTTATCTAACAGCTTTTAAAAAAGGTTTTCGGCCAGACACTATTTTATTTGATTTAAAAACTAAATTTGGTATCAAAGCTGATGGCACGCCTTATGAGCCGCAAAATTATGACGGCAAAGAGCATGGTCCAGTTAGTATGCGTCAGGCCTTGGCTGGATCCTTAAATATTCCGGCAGTTAAAACTCTTTATTTAGCGGGTATTTATAACGTAATTAATTTAGCCAGAGATTTTGGTTATAGCACCTTAACTGATCCGGATCGTTATGGTTTATCGCTAGTACTGGGAGGAGCAGAAGTGAAATTGTTGGAGCATGTCAATGCTTATGCTACTTTGGCCAGAGAAGGAGTGTATAAAGAGCCAGTCGCAGTTTTGGAAATAAAAGATTCCAAAGGAAAAACTATTGAAAAAAGTGAGAGTAATGCTGGTCGACGGGTAATAGAAAAAGAACCAGTTAGATTAGTTAATGATATTTTATCTGACAATTCTGCTCGGGCTTATATTTTTGGCGCCAGCAATTATCTGACTTTGCCGGACAGGCCAGTAGCCGCCAAGACTGGTACAACCAATGATTATCATGACGCTTGGACTATGGGCTTTACCCCGCAAATTGCCACTGGCGTTTGGGTAGGTAATAATGATAATACTGGCATGAAAGCCGGCGCTGATGGTTCAGTTTTGGCCGCGCCTATTTGGCAGGCTTTTATGAAAGAAGTAAATAAAGATTTACCAGTTCAGGGTTTTAATAAATATGAACTTAAAGTTTGTGATAAGCCAATGGTCTGTGGTGAACTCTCAGGAGGCAAGCCATTAAGAATAGATAAGCTATCAGGAAAATTAGCTACTGAAAATACTCCATATACCACTATTGAGGAAAAGAAATTTATGGAAGTTCATAGCATTTTATATTATGTAAATACTAATGATCCATTGGGTGACGCCTTGGCTGATCCCAATAGCGATCCGCAATTTGGTTTTTGGGAAGCGTCGGTTATGAAATATGCCGAAGGAGAAGGCTACATTACGGCCAAGGCGCCAACTGAATATGACGATGTTCATTTGCCAGAATTAAAACCTTCCATTTCTTGGCGATCACCAAACGACGGAGAGACTATCAACCAAGCTAACTTGGCTATGACGGTTGAGGCCAGCGCGCCTAGAAGCGTATCCAGAGTGGAATATTTTTTAGATGGTCTCAAAGTTGGTACTAGCCAACAAGCGCCATTTGATTTTGTTTATCAAATAAATCCTTTCTTAAACAACGGCGAACATGAAATAAAAGCCATTGCTTTTGATGATTTAGATAACTTTAAAGAAGCTAATCGTAAAATAAATATCCAGTTGGAAAATTCCGATAGGCAGTTTAATATTTTTTGGATCAGCCCCACGAGTGGTGACACGCTTTCTTTGGCTAAGAAGCCCTTTAATTTAAAATTAAATATTGACAATCCGCAAAATATTCAGAAAATAGATTTTTATTATATTGACTCTGATAATAAATCTCGCTTGTTCAATTATATAATTTCCCCTAATCAGGACGATATAACAGTTTTATGGGACGAAGATTTAAAGTTGGGCATTTATAAACTTTACTTGGCGGTTAAAGACAATTTAGGCAATATGATTACTATGCCGGGAATAATAGTGAATATTGAGGAGTAAATATAAATGAAAAAAGTTTTGATTTTCGGCAAGTTTGATATTGTTCATCCGGGCCATATATATTTAATAAAACAAGCTAAACAATTCGGTCAAGTTACAGCCGTTTTGGAATCAGATAGGATGATAAAAGAGTTAAAAAATTATCATCCTTTTAATGCGGAAAAAATTCGCTCAAAAAATTTAAAGCAGTTCGGCGTAAATGTTTATCTTAGAAACGGCGAAGACGCCAAAACTATCATTGAAAAGTTAAAACCAGATATTTTGTGTTTTGGTCACGACCAAGAATTTTTAAAACAGATGTTTTATGATTTTACGGATTTGATAATAAAAAATATTGAGCCCTTTGGCCCTGAACTTTTCAAAAGCAGTCGATTGTTAGCTGTTTTAGAGGATGAACAGGCGGGAGTTTATTTGGTGGACAAAGCCAAAAGCGAGCATTCATTTAGATTGGTGGCTGTTTTTAGAAAAATGTTTAATTTGAAAAAAGTCGGTTTTTCCGGCACGCTTGATCCTTTGGCTTCGGGCTTAATGATCGTGGCAGTTTCCAAAGCCACTAGAATGCTCGATTGGTTTCATTATTTACCCAAAACTTATGTGGCTGATATTTTGTTTGGGCAGAGTTCTGACACTTATGATTTAGCCGGTCAGATAAGTATTGATAAAAATGCTAAAAGTTTTAGCCAGAAAGATTTGGAAATTGCTTTAAGAAATTTTTTAGGCAAGCAAAAGCAAACAGTTCCAGCTTATTCAGCTAAAAAAATTCGTGGTCAGAAATTGCACCAACTAGCCAGAGCTGGTAAACAAATTGATTTGCCAAAAACAGACATAGAAATTTATAGTTTAAAAATAAAAAGTTTCCGTTATCCAAACTTGAAGCTGGAAGTGTCTTGTTCAGCCGGAACTTATATTCGTTCACTAACTAATGATTTAGGAAAACAAACAAAAACCAGCGCTCTGTTGGCGGATTTAAGAAGAATTAGCATTGGCGACTTCAATATCAAGGATGCCCTGACTTTAGCCGAGATAAATAAAGACAAATTATCCAAAGCCAGAATTTTGCCTCAAGATATTATAGCGTCTCTAAATCAATGGTTTTTCCGCTCACCTCTTTGGTAAAACGCTCCACCTCTTGGCTAGTAAAATCAGTCTGCTTCATTTTTCTGCCAAAGTCATTAAGGGGCATAGTAATTTTTCCAAATTTGCCGATTTGGTCGCTATAGGCCTTATTAAAACGCTCAGTACTGGTTATAGAGTCATCAGAACGGTATAGCTTTTCTATAATCAGCCTTTGTTCTTCTGGCGATAGAGATTGATTCATATTAAGGTTGACTTAATAATTAAATTATGATAATATCGTGAAAGTCTAAATATATTATTATTTTAGTAGAAATTATCAATTATGCCAAATAAGAAATCAGCTATTAAGCATTTGCGACAGACTATTAAGCTTACCAAGCGTAATTCTTTGGTTAAGAGAAATATCAAGGAAATCATTAAACGTGGCCAAAAATCAGCTGTCAAAGGCACTATCAAAGAGGAAGCTAATGACTTAATGAGGTCATTGCAGAAAGCCGTTGACAAGGCCGTTAAAACTAAGGTTTTAAAAGCCAATACCGCTAATCGGAAGAAAGCCAGATTTGCTAAAATGCTTAAAAGATCAAATGTAGTTGTGGCCGAAGTCAAAGTCCCAACTAAAGCTAAAACTGAAGAGAAAAAATAAATTTATTATCTAAAAACAAGCTCCTAAAAAAGGGGTTTGTTTTTTTATAATTCATTAATCATTTTGGCAAAAAGTATTTTTTCCTGATTTTGGGTGCTTTTGAATTTTTCATCTAGTTCTAATAAGAGCCGGTATATTCTGGCCAACTGATCTCGATTGTAAAGTTTGATTTGCGCCATAGTTTTTTCCGCCACGAATTTGGGAATTTTTAGGGCTTGCATCAGAGCGCCGGAATATTTTACTTGCGCTGATAATTCTTTGGCCTTGATGAGCAGTCTAAATTGTCTGATAATCATCGTCAAAATATATTGGTGGTTGACGCCACAATTCAATTTTTCTTCTATTAGCTTTAGGGCCAGCGCTTTGTCCCTATTACCCAAAGCGTCAATCAGCGAAAATATATTGGTATCTATTTTTCCTTGAACAATCGTCTTGATATCATCGCTGGTTACTTCTTTTTGGCAGTAGCTTATTAGTTTATTTATTTCTTGGTGCATTTGCCATAGGTTTGCCCCGACCAAACTGATTAAAAGCTCTATGGCCTCGCTGTTTATTTCTTTTTGGCTATTGCTGAATTGTTTTATTATCCATTTTTTCAGTTCCAAAGGGCTTAGAGCCTTGAACTCCTCGGCAAATTTTATTTTTATTAGCGTTTTGTATAATTTTGTCCGGCTGTCGGGGTGGCCATCTTGAAAAAATATTAAATAGTTTTCATCAAGCGTGTCTTTTTGTTTTTTTAAGTAATCTATCAGAGCATCCTGCCAGAGATTTAATTTTTTGTTGCTAAAAATATTTTTTATAAGTATTAATTTTTTGTCAGCTAAAAAGCTCATGACCGAAACTGCCTCAAAAAAGTTATCAGCCGAAATATTATCCCCCTCCAAATAAACAATATTTTGACCGCTGGGATCAACTTTTTCTTTGAACTTGTTAGTTATGGCTTGGATTTTTTGATTGGCTCGGAAATTATCTTCGCCGTAGTAGAAAAATAGCATTTTATAGTTTTAAGGTTTCTAATTGGCCCCAATTTTTGCCACTCTCAATATCTACGGTCAGTGGCACCGGCAATTTATAGATATTTTCCATAGTATTTTTGACAAATTCGGCCACTTTTTTTAAGTCATCTTGAGGCACTTCCAAGACCAATTCATCGTGGACTTGTAGGACCATTTTAGATTGTGGGCTTATTTTTGGCAAGCCCTGACTTATTTTTATCATGGCCAGTTTTAGTAGATCAGCGGCTGTGCCTTGAATAGGCATATTTATAGCCATGCGCTCTGCCGCGGCTCTCAGCATTGGCATGGTA
>JAUYFP010000008.1 GCA_030690875.1 bacterium
TTCGCCTTGTTCATCAATGACCATTACTTCCGGTACTCTAATTTGCTCATTGACGCGGTATTTTTTGGCTAAACTTCTAGGATAATTTGATCTGTTAGTTATTATATTTTTTTCTTAATAATTAGCTAATGATTTTGATTGATTTTTTTAAATTTTTTGTCCCTCGGCTTTCCTTCACTTCGTTCAGGATCGCTCAGGACACTCGATTCTTTGTTGATAAATGGTTGAGGGTGTTGTAAACACTTGAAACCACGAGTGAGACTTTTGTGAAGCAAAAGGCGAATCGAGTGGTGGAGATGAGGGGTATTACGCCCCTGTCTGACAAACTTCCTAATATATTTCTACAAGCGTAGTTAATTTTGTTTTCTCAATTATTGGCTCAAAAATTAACAAAACGCCAATAATCCAGTTAGTTGGGGATTTCAAAACACCCTTACTAACATCAGATGTTTTTAGCCTGATAAATGACGCCTCTGGTTGTTCTCAGGCAAAACAATCCAGAAACGGTCAAGGCCGTTTTTAGGCCAAGACTGGTGCTAGTCTAGGAACTGTAAACAGCTCTTTGACTTTAGCAAAAGTGTTTTTTGCACTTATTTTTTTGGGTTTTTAGGAGACCGCCAACTCCGCTCGCCGTATATTATTTAAGCTCGGCATCGAATAAAAAACATCCCCATGTTTAATAACTTTTCAATTTACGTAGAATATCTCGTTTGACATCGCGTCTCTTAATGTCTTCGCGTTTGTCAAACTTCTTTTTTCCGCTTACCAAAGCAATTTTTACTTTAATAAGTCTCCGCGTAGTATACACTGAAATAGGTATAATTGTCAAGCCCTTTTCGCTGGTTTTATTGGCTAAATAGGCAATTTTTTTTTTGGCCAAAAGCAATTTTCGGTCCTTGTCCGGATTATAAGCTTTGAGGCTGGCAGTAGAAGCTTTTTTATAAGGAGGAATGTACATTTTTTTTATCCAGGCTTCGCCATTTTTTATGGAAATAAAAGAACCTTTTAGACTCCCATGCCCTGATTTTAATGATTTTACTTCTTGTCCAGTCAAAACAAAACCCGCTTCAATTTCTTCGATAATTTTGAAGTTAAAACCGGCGTCTTTGTTGCGGACTAAAGTGGACATTTATTTCTAAAAATTAAAACTAAGAAGCATATTGTTTATACTTCAGCTTAAACATAGCATATTATTGAGGCTTTTTGAAGAGTGATATTTTTTTTAGGAAAAACATCAGCTTAATGGATTTTTACAATGCTTTCAATAATCAAAAAATTTGCTATAATTATCTAATGAATAGCCAGCAGAAGAAGATTTTGAGTTTATTACTAACAATTTTTATAGTAATTGTGATTTTTGCCATTGTTATTTTTATTGGTTTAAGTATTTTGAGAAAAATGGATTATTTAAAAGCCCTAGGCGCTTAATAATTAACAAAAATATATGTTTGGATTAGTATTAGTTATTATCGGTGTATTTTTTCTGCTGAAAAACGCTGGCATAATTGATGGCGGTTTTTGGGGATATTTATGGCCGATACTTATTATTCTTTTGGGTCTTTCTATTGCCGACAAGAACAAAAATAAAAAAGACAGTGGCTGGTGTGGCTGGTGGTGCAAGTCAGCAAAACATAAAGACAAGGATCATAAGGTAGTTGACGAACAATAATGTACCGAATAGTAGGAGAAAAGCAATCTCAACTAGAAGCCAAGAAATCTAGATTTTTGGGTTTTTGTTTTTATGTTGAATCCGTAGAGCAGGTCAAAGAAATATTAGCTAGTTTTGAAGGTAAATATAAAGGCGCAGTGCATACTGTTTATGCTTATCGTTTGCGAGAGGAGGGAGTATTAAGGGAAAAGTTTGATAATGATCGCGAGCCAGTTGGCTCAGCTGGACCGCCACTTTTGTCTTTGCTCAAAAATAAAAATGTGATGAATTGTTTATTGGTAGTTGTCCGATATTTTGGTGGCACATTGCTGGGAGTCGGGGGATTGGTCAGGGCCTATACTGGCGCCGGACAGATAACTCTGGAAGAAAACCTATGTTTACTAGAACAGAAAAAAGAAAATTAGGTATTAAAGGTAATGAGTACGAGTATACTCTGAAACGCCGGCCATATACTAAGCATATTCGCCTAAGCATTGGGCGTGACGGCGCTTTGTCAGTGAGCGCGCCAGCGACTTATCCGATTTTTTTATTGAAAATATTTTTGAGCCGACGTTTGGATTGGATAGTCAAAAATATAGAGCGTCTCAAAAATAATCCTAGTATTCTGACCGTCAAACATTCTGAGCTAGAAAAAAGTCAATACAAAAAACAAACTAAAATTTTAGTCAAAAATCGTTTAGAATATTTTAATCAATTTTATTACCATCTTTTGGGTGCTAAGCTTATTTATAATCGGATATCAATCAGAAATCAAAAAAGCCGTTGGGGCTCTTGCTCGTCGGCTAAAAATCTAAATTTTAACTACCGGCTCTGTCTTTTGCCACCGGAATTGGCTGATTATATAATAGCGCATGAGCTTTGTCACACCAAAGAAATGAATCATTCTCCAGCTTTTTGGCAATTGGTGTCTCGGCCAATTCCGGATTATAAATCTAGACAAAAGTTACTTAAAAAAATATAAAAAGAAAAACCGCTCGCTACTTACACATGGTGCAAATAGCGAGCGGGTTGTTGGGAGAGAGCTAGAAGCTCTTGATCACACCAACCGCATGGTTGGTGACCTTGCCGTCGAACATGACGCCGGCGTAGGCCGACATCATGGTCTTCTGCCCAGGCAGCTTGACCTCGACGCGCGGTCCGGATCCCAGCGCAGTTTGGTTCCAGAACTGAACCTTACCGAAGCTGGTCTTGTAGCTGATCAGGATCTTGTGCCAAGTGCCGCTGCCACTTTCCATGACGTGGAATGCAGAGAACTGGCCGTAGTTCAGACTGTACCAGCTCGCGAACCGAGTTACCTGGGGATCGTTCTGGATGCCGACGCAGGTCGCGACGGTTATCCAGGAAGCCGGCGTGAAGGTCGGCCCGACATAGGCCTCACCCCATGTGTTGCTGGACAGCACGAAGCCGGTCCAACCGAACTTGGGCGACAGTTGCTCGCCGAAGCCCACAGTGGCGGTGTATTTCCATACACCGGGGTTGCCGACGTTCTTGGCCTGGAATTCGAGGTTCCCGGCCAGTGCCACGGAAGCGAAGCAAATCGCGACCAAGGTAATGATGAGCTTCTTCATTTCTTTTTCCTCTGAAAAAATGTACAAACGGTGCTAAAACAGTCTAAAATTAGGCCATTTTAGCGTGAAATACCCTATATCATATCATATATTTTAAAAATTGTCAATACCTAGCTAAGCTAGTTTTATTCTGATAAAATAATAACAATGTAGTAAAATTTTTTATGGACATTGGTCAAATAAATATTCGCCAAGAGGAAAATTTTGTTCCAGAAATTGCCCAATTAAACAAAAATATTTTTGCCGGTCTTTATCAAACTGAGCCTTATGATTTAAAAATATACCAAAAAAGATTGAGTGCTAAGAAAAGTTTTATTTATACTGTTTGGGCTGGCAAACAATTAATTGGTGATTCCTTAGCTTATGTGGTGGATAAAAGTTTATATTTATGGGTTTTAGGAGTAGACAAAAATTTTAGGGGCCGGGGTATTGCTACTAAATTTTTAGAAATTAATGAGAATTTAGCCAGAAAAAATCAGCTATTAAATATAACTACTAAAGTTTATAATGTTTCTTCAGAAATGCAGAGCTTATTGGAAAAACACGCTTATCGGGTTTTTAAGGTAGAAGCTTCTAAAACTGACCAAAGATATA
>JAUYFP010000011.1 GCA_030690875.1 bacterium
GGGGAATTGCAAATCATCTGGTTCTAAGACGCCGTCATTATCATCACTACAACCACTTGGTAAAAAAGCGGTCAAAGTGTCTGACTTAAACCAGCCGGAAAATTTACTGCCGTTTAACGAAAAATTTTCCTGATAAATACAGGTATTTATTCCCGGGTCTTTAAAATAATATGATCCCTTAGAAGAATTATATTCTTCACAACCCAATGAATCATAATTACATAAAGTATAACTATAACGATCAGGATCATTTATTTTATAAGTTGTTTCAAACTGACCTGGCTCTTGCCGACTTTCAAAACCAAGCGCTGAACAGCCCTTTAAGGTCGGCGAACAATAGCTGGCTACATCCGGCACCAAATAAGTAATACTGTCATCAGGCACAATCAATTCGGAGAAATCGCCCACATTGAAAATTTCCTCAAAAGGATAGCTGGAATTATGAGTGTCTATAGCCGGCAGACAACCAATCGCCTGCTCTCGACATAAACGGCTAAATGATTTGATATTAAATTTATTATTATTAGTATCAATATAGGCCTGACAGCCAAGATGATAACCCACATAAGGATCATCACAAGACACTGGGGTTTGCCAGGAATTCCTGATAACCGCAAAGTTATCCGTTACTTCTTTTAAAATAATATTGTCTACAAACACATCTCCCAAATTACCATTAATATCAAAAGCTATTTTCAGAGTGCTTAAATCCACATTAGGACCCAAAATATCCACTAAATTAGCAACTGTGTATTTCCGCCAATTGCCAGTGCCGATATTTTTCAAGCTAAGATCATCACAATCATGGAGTAAGATACTATTTATGTTCTCCGCGTTTCCATCACAAATAACATTATTTACAATTTGATTACCAGACAAATCCTCAGCATAAAGCCGGACTCTAAGACTATTGATAGAAGCATTATTTTTCATCCACCAAGATAATTCGTATTCTTTATCATTTCTCAAAAGATCAGCGACATCACGCCAAAGCGTAGTAGTGTTAGCGGTCTTAGTTATTTTTAGAGAATGGCCGTTATTGCTCAGTGATTCATTAGATAAATCTATACTACCGCCCGCTTTAATTTCCCAAGGCAAATAAGTTCCGTTTTCAAAATTATCATTAAATACCACCCGAACATTATTGCTGGCATTGCCATAATAAGATCGGCAGTTGTTGCTACTAGCATTACAAGAAACGCTTAGACTTGGTATGGCCTTATATATCTGAGCGCTTAGAGTGCGACGATATTCATGGCAATCATTGCTGGCAAAAATAACTCTGTCCTGAAAACGGAAATGTGAATCGCCATTGGCGTCAAAAAATTCACGGCAATTCGGATCCACGCCTGGATCATCATTTGGATTAAGTGGCGTTTCCGTTCCGCAAATAGCCCGAGTATCTACGACATCAACACAAACATCAGTATTGGGTCTTATATTGGTACAAGGCGCGTCGTCCACATTGCTTTCCAAAGCTGACCAAGTTTTTATTTGATAGCCAGCCACATCAGTGCCTTCCCAAGTATAATAAACCGTGGAAAAATTTTCCGGCACGCATTGACGCAAATAAGTATAGTATTCCCGACCTTCGCCACCAGCGGCTACTTCTTCCAAATTAGTGAACTCTTCACAACCGACATCCTGAGCTGGACAGCTTTTGGCAGTCTCGGGTATAAAATTATAATAATCAACCGTGGCATTAGGATTTTCCATGATGTCAAAAATATCAGTCTGTTCAGTAAAAGTGGCGTAAGCCACGCATTCAGCCGGACATAAATCATCTGGACTCAAAACTGCCGGCACCAACGGATCGCCGTTTGTCGGTGTATAACCCTGACAACCTACTTCCTCAGCTAAACACATAAAAAGGCTATTATCCATATATACAGTGGCTCCGTCGCCATAACTAGTATAAGTGGCCTTTAGTTTTGGAACACTAACTACTTCTAGTTTTAAATTATCAAAATAATGCGGTTTTTCATTGCCGTAATTTGAGCCAACACAAATAGAGTTACAATAAGCGCTATTACCGCTATTAAAGCTACCGGTAATTCTAGTGTATTGGGAACTGCTCAATTTAGTAATTGGCACTAATAAATTAGCCTCGTCCGCCGGATCAATAGCCGGATCAAAATCCGCAATAGGATCATTATCTAAATCCATAGAATTATCCGGCGAACTAATATCTCCCACATCACCATTTATATCTTCACAACCATCTAGAGATATTCTAGCCGCTCCATCCCCAGGATCAGCGCTATTAATTTTAACATCAACTGAAACTGTATAATTAGTATTTGGCGTAACGATCAAATCACCGTAACAAGTAACATTATGTATTCCCGATACGTTGTAGGCTGCCAAAACTGCATTAGAGCCATTTACTCCATCGTCATCATCATAAGCTCCTGTGCCAAGATATCCATCAGGCGCTGAAGTAATATCATTCCAAATTTCAAAGTCGCCATTAGGCAAAATATTAGCATTAGTATTAGCGGCCAAAATTATAAATTCAGAACAGCCGGCCTGATCAGCTTCGCAGGAACTGGCCTGTTTATTTAAAAATAAATCATTATCGTCATTGGCAATATCGCCTAAAATCCAAGAGCCATCATTGGCTTGTTCCTGAGAATAACGACGACAACCAGCTTCATCAGCCGTACAAGAATCAAGAGTGCTTTCTATATAGGAAGCTTCGCCAAAATCAGCATTGCCAAAAGTCAAACAACCAGCATAAGCTTCGCCATTAATACACTCCTCGGCCTCTAAACGCCAAACATTTTCACTCCTAGTACAATAACCATACTGACCATCCAAACAATCACCATTAGCATCTTCCCGTAAACAACTCTTAGGATCAGCGCAATACTGCTGACGATTACTACTTTCCGGCGATTCTAAATTAGCTGAATAAACATAAGCATCACAAGTAGCATCAGGCGCTTTAAGAATCCAATTGCCGTCTACCAAATGATAAAAAGGATTGTGATCAACGCCGTCTATAGCATAATCAGCTGACTTGGCGTATTTGCAACTACCGCCGTCTTCAAAACAATTCATAGCATCAGCCAAAGTGGTTGATACTCTCATTGAAGCCATTTCCCAGCCAACCGGAATAATATTTAATTTTCTGAGTTTTATCAAATTACTGTGGCAAAGCGCGTCCTGATAGCATCTTTCTTTACTGCCATTCATCGGGTCATCTGGTCCGATAAAAGACAAATTGCCGTTTATAACTCCTTGCTCTATTGCTTCTTCCAAACTAATACCAGCCGTAACTGCCTGCAAAAATGCCGGACTCAAAGTACAATTGTCAGGATTGCTGAATTCATCTGGGCATAATGTAAGATTGGTCAGATAATCATAAGATTCCAACTGACCAATATCAATGGTCTTGAATTTTTTTAAAATATCGCTGTTTCTAGGTTGAAGTAAATTTGCGCCACCTCTTAAACGATCAAGTAAAGTAGTGCGGTAATCTTTATCTTCCTCGTTGTCTTTATTGCCAAACAAAGACCATATACCTTGCTTAGCATAATAATTTAATAATTTAGAAGTAAAGGTGCTGGTAAATCTATCAGCCGCTGACCTTAATATACTAGACCATTTTTGATTAGTAGCTTCTTCCTTCTTATCCATTTGGTTTACTGCATCTACTATAGGGGCATTGACAAAAACAGTTGCTTGCAATTCTTTATAGGTCTGGCAATGAGTAATCACCTCTTCACTAACCGGTGTTTTCTTATCAACAAAACCTTGACATTCTGCGATTTTTAATTTTAACTCTTCCTCGGCTGCTATTTTTTTGTTATTAAAAGCAGTACTAAGCTTCAAATAATCTTCCAATTCGCTGTTTTCTGAAAGATTTTGAAAAAACGCTCTAGTGCTGGTTGCTCCGGCGCCGGGTCTAAGCTGAATTTTTATCAAATCATTTTGCACATCTTGTTCAAAATTACCCCATTCTCTAACTATATTCCGCCACTCGCAAGCTGGTTTTGGTGGCGCTTCCGAATCAATCAAAGATAAAGTAAAAGTGAGTTTCAAAGATGCCGAAGGATTACAAAGATTAATACCCAAATCATCAAAACCTTTTTCAGTCAAGGCGCCGATAAATTCTCCAGCTGCTGATTCAGTGGCTTTCTGCATAGTGTCCTTCATGGACTTGACTCTAAACATAGGTTTGCCACCCTGACCGCCAGTGGCTAATTCTGTGGCAATATCATAAGCCATGGTGTTTAAAAACATATCCACCGTGCGATAAGCCAATTCTGCTCCTATAGTTCCTCGAGCTGCGTCATAAACTTTTTCTATCTTATTCCAAATTCTTTCCAATATACTTGGTTTGCTCTCAAGTTCAAAAGTAGGCATAGGAACAATAGGAAGAAAAAGTTGAGCATTCGTCGGTTGTGCTGTGACTAATACTGTAAAAACAAAAATAGCCAAACAAAGGGTAAAAACAATTTTTTTGTAATCTCGCATATCAATATTTTATTGATTATATACTATCAAAATACTAGCTAGCCATTAATTGGTCTCTTATTTGAAACAGCTCTTCATCGCTTAAAGACTGGATATCTTCAATGTCCGTGCCCGGCTGAATCAGCAAAAAAGCTTTGATTTCTTCGGCAGTGGTAGTAGCTGTCCATTGCTCCTCAGGCACAATCTTGCTTTCCTGCCAAATCTGGAAAATAGTAATTAAATCGCTATCAGTTAAAGCATCAAGATCTGCCTGTGGCATACCATTGTCCAATAAAAATTTCCTAAACTCGGAAACAACCGCTTGTTCAACTGTTAAATTTGGGTCCAAGCTGATATTTTGAATAATATCGGCCAGCTTAGTATCCGGTGTAATTAAACGCAGTAAATTGCAGTTTTGGCCAATCGGACACATGGGATCCTCGCCTTTATTGACCTCATCGTAATCGCTCAAACCATCACTGTCGCTGTCTTCCAAAAACATACTGCTACCAAACTGATAAAGCTCCTGATAATCCGTTAAACCGTCTTGGTCAGTATCTTTTTCTTTAAGCGCTTCCAGACTATTGTCCTCATTATTTTGATTCATTTGCTCCACTAGCCAATCAGGCGGATTAAAACTAAGCGGATCAGTAATATTTCTATACATCGTGTAGCCGGTAAAAGCAACTATGGCCAAACTTACTATAATAAAAAGCCCGGTCGCTTTATGCGATTTTCTCTTGGGCTGAAAATTTAAAGAATTGTTATTATTATTAGAATAATACTCAGCTAATTTTGGATTAGTTGACGGCAAATATTGCTCATCACCTTGATCATTTGTTTCAACCTGATTTTTATCTAAATTTTGTTCCATTCAGAATATTTATTTAGTTATATTATAACATAAAATTATCAAATAACCAAAGGAAAAACAAAACATAAAACGACCTCGAAGGTCGTTATTAAAATCAAAAAATATTATCCTATCTTTTTTGCTAATATTAGCCAATTATCTACTGATAATTTTTCTGCCCTAATATTTAAATCTAAACCTATTTCTAAAAATACAGCTGTTAATTTTTCTTTATTTAATTTAGGGTCGCTTAATAAATTATTAATTAATTTTTTCCGCTTGCTGGCAAAGCCACGCTGAATCAACTGCCAAGTCAATTTTTCGTCTGCCTCGTAACTCCAAGCTTTAATTTTCTCTATGACGATAATTGCCGAATCTACTTTTGGCGAGGGATAAAAATTTTCTTTTCCCACCAAAGAAGCAATCCGGCTCTGGGCGTAAAAAGCCAGCGACAAAGATAATTTACTTTCTTTTTTATCTTTACTTACTATTCTCTCAGCTACCTCTTTTTGCAACATCAGAACCATAGTCTCCGGCTGGTATTTGTTTTGAATAAATTTTTGGATAAATTTGGCCGTCAGATAATAAGGAATATTGGCCACTACTTTATATTGCTTACTTTTATGTTTTTCTAAAATATCAGCTAATTGCCTAGTACTTAAAGATAATATGTCCTGCCAAAAAATTTCTAAATTTCCGGCAAGGGCTGATAATTTATCTAAGGGCTTTTTAAAATTTTTATCTACTTCAAAAGCCACTACTTGTCTGGCTTCTTTAACAAGCCGGCTGGTCAAAGCTCCCAGTCCCGGACCTATTTCTAAAACTAAATCTGATTTAGAAATTTGCTCAGCCGAAATTATCTTGTCCAAGACCTCATCGGAAATTAAAAAATTCTGACCTCTTATTTTATTAGGCGTCAGATTATATTTATCTAATAAAAATTCTAACTCAGTTTTATTCATAAAACTATAAAAGCATATAAAGCAAGGTCATGGCTCCAGCAATAATAAAAGTCGCCTTAAAAGCGATCAGCTGATCAGTCACAAAAAATAATAAACTATAAACCGCCACTAAGGCGATTAATTTTCCCACTACCAAGCTCATTTCAAAAAACACTATCCTAGCCATCAGCGAGCGCTGGCCAAAATGTTCAGACTCTTTGGCCTTTTCATAGGTCAGAGCCACCAGTGGCACCGCCACGATATTTTTACCCAGCTTGGACATGGTATCGACAAAAAATATGCCTAAACTGCTGGTGACAGAAAGCCGAATAAACCAAGACAATGAATAAAAAACGCTTCCTAGCGACAAAATTTTTCGTTTGTTCTTAGAATCTGTCAACCGGCCGATATAAAGAGTAACCAAAGTAGTTACCAAAGTAGCCAAAGTAACTATAAAACCAAGATTTAAAACATCAGCGATAATTATAGAAATAAAAATTGGCCAAATGACCAAAACTATCAACTCTTCGCCAAAGCCAATATAAGCCAACAACGCCTGCCGATTTTCCTTAGAAAATAAATTTTTATAAGCTTGCTTGTAGGAAAAATCTGAAGGATTAAATCTCTCCTTGGTAGCCAGAGTGGCGATATTGGAAACTAAAAATATTAAGGAAGAAATAATAAACAAAGCGCCATAGCCCCATTCATAAATTATAAATCCCGCCAAAGCCGGACCAATGATATAAACCAAAGAAGAAGCCACATTCATAGCGCTTATTTCTCGACCATCTTCATCATTACCGCAAAATCTGGCAAAATCCGCGTGATAAGCCGGCCAATAATAGGTTTTTTGCAGAGCATAAATAAGAGCAGAAATATAAAAAAGAAACGGATATTGGGCAATTAAAAACAAACTAATATAAAAAAAGATAAAAAGTATCGTGCCTAGCAAAATACTAAACTCATAGCCCTTCTTTTTGGCAAAACTTGCTCCCAAGGGCATTAGAAAAAAATAAGCAACATAAACTATCAAATAAAAGAGCATTATTTTTTGCAAAGAATAACCTATTTGATAAAGATATATCGGCTCAAAGAGCATGACCATCGACAGAGCCAAATTTACCAGAGTGGTAGAAATAAAAAGCTCACGCACTTGGCGTTTCATGTTTTGCGGCCAAAAAGTTTTGATAAAATGCAACATATTTTTATTTTTATAGCTTTATATTTATTTCACCTTGCCTGAGTATTTTTACTTCTCCATCAAACTTCACAATAGTTGATGGCGCTCTCACTGGTAACTTACCGGCGTTGATAAATAAATCCGGCTGAAACTTTTCTCCAACAAATTGCTTTTTAATTTTCTCTGGATCATAGGAATCACCCTTGGCCGATATATTAGCCGACGTGGAAACTATTGGGTGACCAAAAATGCAAACCAAATCGCTGGCAAAAGGATGGCTGGAAACACGCAAAGCCAAATAATCATCACTATGACCATGCCATTTAGAATATTTAAAAGGCAAAACCAAAGTCAAGGGCCCAGGCCAATATTTTAAAGCTAATTTTTTAGCTTCTTCCTTGAAGTCAACCAAATAGCTAGCCGCTGTTATATCCGGAATAATAACGGGCAAGGGCTTATTTTTGTCCCGATGTTTTATCTGGTAAATCAGCGCCAAAGCTTCTTGATTATAAAAATCACAGCCAAGGCCATAAGAGGTTTCGGTAGGATAAATAATACTGCCACCACTTTTCAAAACTTCTACTGCTTTTTGCAGAGCCTCAATACGATTGCTGGCGCTTAATTTTATTTCTTGCATTATTATTTAACGACAATACTAATAATTTTATTTTTAATATGGATAAATTTTACTATTTTTTTATCATCAGTATATTTTCGTATCTTGTCCATTGATAAAATTTGTTTTTCAATCTTTTGGCTTGGTTCACTGTCATAAGGCAAGGAAATTTCATCCCTTAATTTGCCATTTACCTGAATACCGATTTTAATACTATCTGCCTGAACTAATTGCTTATCATACTGTGGCCATTTTTCAGCTGACAAAGATTTTTTGTGTCCCAACTTTTCCCATAACTCCTCGGCTATATGAGGCGCAAATGGCGAAAGAATCAAAACAAATTTTTCCCAAGAAGATATTGATATCTTTTTTTCTTTGTCTAAAAAATTAGTCAAAATCATTAACTGCGATATAGCTGTATTAAAATGCATATTTTCTATATCCTCGCCTACTTTCTTAATGCTCTGGTGCAAAACTCTTAAAACTTCATCGGAGTCTTTTATCTTTTTATCCGTCTTGGCTGACAAATCCCAAACTTTATTTAAAAATCTATAAACTCCATTAACACCCTGGTCATTCAATGTAATCGCCTGATCAAAAGGCCCGATAAACATTTCGTAAACCCTGACCGTATCGGCTCCATATTGTTTTATATAAATATCAGGATTTATAACATTACCTTTGGATTTGGACATTTTGATACCGCCGGCTCCCAAAATCATGCCCTGAGCAGTTCTTTTTTTATACGGTTCAGAACCGACCTCCCTGGGCACTGCTCCTATATCATAAAGAAATTTAAAAACAAAACGGGAATACAAAAGATGAAGAGTGGTATGCTCCATGCCGCCGTTGTACCAATCAACCGGCAGCCAATACTTGGCTTTTTTGGGGTCGACTAGCTGTTTATTATTTTTAGGATCACAGTAGCGAATAAAATACCAATTAGAACCAGCCCAATTAGGCATAACATCGGTTTCTCTTTTGGCCTTGCCCTTGCATTTAGGACATTTAGTATTGACCCAATTACTTACCTTAGACAAAGGCGACTGACCATCGTCGGTGGGCAAATAATCTTTTATCTTTGGCAATAATATTGGCAAATTTTTTTCCTCTTCCGGCAAGCAACCGCATTTGGGGCAATTAATCATTGGAATCGGCTCGCCCCAATAACGCTGACGGGAAAAAATCCAATCATGAAGCTTATAATTAATAGTTTTTTTGCCTAATTTATTTTTAGCTAGCCAAGCAATAATTTTTTCTTTAAATTCAGTACTAGTTAAACCGTTATACTCACCAGAATTAATAGCTTGACCGTTGCCAATATAGGCGCCACTCTTAATATCACCACCGCTAATAACTTCTTTAATTTCCAAATTATATTTTTTAGCAAATTCATAATCCCGTTCATCATGAGCCGGCACGGCCATAATCGCTCCCGTGCCATAGCTAGTTAATACATAATCAGCCACAAAAATAGGTATAGATTTATTATTTATCGGATTAACAGCTTTAATACCTATTATTTCCAGGCCATTTTTTTCTTTATTCTCTATCCTCTCCAAGTCGGATTTTCCTTTGGCTTGTTTTATATAATCTTCTACTTCTTTTATATTGTTAATATTGGCTTTTAATTTTCCAATAATTTCGTGCTCTGGGGAAAGCGCCATAAAAGTAGCGCCAAACAAAGTATCGGGTCGAGTGGTAAATACTTTTATTTTTTCTTTTGTGCTAGTCAAAGAAAAATCAATCTCCGCTCCTTCGCTTTTACCAATCCAGTCAATTTGCTGTTTTTTTATTTTTTCCAAAAAATCCACTTGATCCAAATCGCTTATCAAACGGTCGGCGTATTTTGTTATTCTCAATAACCACTGCTCTTTTTCTTTTTTAATTACCTGGCCACCGCATCTTTCGCAAACTCCACCAACTACTTCTTCATTGGCCAAACCGATTTTACAAGCAGTGCACCAATTGATATTTTCCTTGGCCTTATAAGCCAAACCATGCTTGAACATTTGGATAAAAATCCATTGCGTCCACTTATAATAACCAGGATCAGTAGTTAAAAATGCCCTTGACCAATCAAAACTAAAACCAGCGCTAGTAAGTTGTCTAGTAAAATTAGCGATATTTTTAGTGGTGGCTATCTGAGGAGCAATTTTATTTTTTATAGCATAATTTTCTGTTGGCAAACCAAAAGCGTCAAAACCTATTGGATACAAAACATTCATGCCCGCCAGCCTTTTTTTTCTAGCCAGAACATCCATAGCTGTATAAGAACGCAAATGTCCAGTATGAAGCCCCTCACCAGATGGATAAGGAAACTCAACTAAGGCATAAAACTTTTTTTTCTTATGCTCTTCCTTAACATTAAAAATTTCATTGTTTTTCCAATACTCTTGCCATTTATTTTCTATTTTTTTGGCCTGATATTTCATAAAATTTAATAATTTATAACGAAATTCTAACATTAGAAGCATAAAAAATCAAATGCGCGTTTAGCTTAGAGACTATGATTTTTTATTTATTTATGTTATTATGCATAATACTAAAATAGCTTATTATTAAAATCCAATTATAAGTCTATTTATCAAAAAATTCCTCAATAAATTGGCCATTCAGCTAGCGGATGGCTTATTTCACTTATACAAAAAAAGCGACTGGTTAGGAAAATACCTAAACCTATTTTTTATCTCTATATCCCGCTTTACTGTCTTGCCGATTATCCTTATTTTTTATAAAACATTTTTACGCTTCAAAATAAAAATAAAACACCTTAATTTTAAAAAATTAAATTACCTAATATTTTTTAAAAAATATTTGCCTGGGGCAGTCATAGTAATAATTATAATTTCCGTAACCAGCAACAATATCTTAGCCAAAAGCTATGACTCGGAAGAATATGCCAATCGCACTTTGCTTTCCAATCTAGTAAAAAATAACTATGAGCAAGATGGCTGGAATGAAATAATTGAAGATTCCGAACCGGCCAGCGACCAAATAAACATCAATAACTATTTAGAAGAGCAAGGAAGTTTACAAGAATTAGTCATCAACACTCCTTTTAAAGAATCGAGCAACAGCAATACCGAAATATTCGCCGACTCCTCAAGTTTAGTTCTTATCACTCCCGGCTCGGGAGATACGATTAATATCCCGGAAGGACAAATTCCCGAGAAAAGAGGGGAAATTCTTACTTACACTGTCCAAACAGGCGATGTTATCAGTCTGATAGCTGAAAAATTCTCCATTAGCGTCAATACTCTGCTCTGGGCAAACGATTTAAGTTGGAATAGCACTATTAAACCCGGCCAAAAATTAGAAATACTGCCCGAATCAGGTATAGCGCACGAAGTAAAATCCGGCGACAACATATCCTCTATTGCCAAAAAATATCAAGCTGACTCTGACAATATAATTTCCGCCAATAAATTGGCCAACGCTTCCGATATAAAAATCGGCGATGTTTTGTTTGTCCCGGGAGGTATCAAACCAACGCAGGTAGTCTCTTCATATAAACCAAAACAAACTACACCAACTTATAGTGATGAAGAAGTGGAACCAGCGCAAAATATTGATACTGGCACTAAGCTACTTTGGCCTTCAGCCAGCCACAAAATCACTCAGTATTATAGCTGGCGACATACTGGCTTGGATATTGGCGATAAAATCGGCAAACCAATATATGCCGCCGAATCAGGCAAAGTGGAAGTATCTGGCTGGAACAAAGGCGGTTATGGCAATTATGTTATTATCAATCACGGCAATGGCATAAAAACGCTTTATGCCCACGCCAGCAAGCTCTTGGTAAAAACTGGTGATTCAGTGTCCCGCGGTGACACTATTGCTTTAATAGGATCAACCGGCCGATCTACCGGCCCGCATCTTCACTTTGAAGTCAGGGTAAATGAAGCTAGAAAAAATCCGCTAAACTATATAAAATAATTTTTTACAAAAAAACCCGCCTCGCCCTGCGAATGCAGTAACAGACGGGTTTTTCTATACCCTAAATATTAAGCAATATTACAAATAATATGAGCACAACTAGGATAATAAAAGCAAACACTATCCATTTAAATAAAGACCTGTTTGGCGCTTCAGTAGTCTTATCTACTGAAAAAATATCAGCCTCGTTTTGAGACTCGTCTAAACTATCTGGATCGCTTACATCATACTTGTTGGTAAATCCAGTTAAAACTTCTTTTTTATTTTCTCTATTCATAAAAATTAAACTCTAATAGTTAAAATTATAGATTACTATTATAGTCTAACACAAAAATCAACAAATAAAAAATTGCTTTTTACGGCTATTACCGCTAAAATATAAAGGAACCAAAAAATAATTTATGAAAAATCCTAAAATCCACCAAAAAACTCCTTATGCTAAAACCCTGTCCAAAATCCAAGGACCTTATACCAGAATTTATCTTATCCGCCATTGCCACCCTGACTATACTCTAAAAGATAAGTTAGGCGAC
>JAUYFP010000025.1 GCA_030690875.1 bacterium
TTTAGAAAAAATAAAAAACATCAGACCAACACCTCGCTGGCAATTTTTACTTAGAGATTATAGTGTTTGGATTTTAGGGGTAGTTTCCTTGGCTTTGGGCAGTTTATCTTTTTCCGTGATTTTATTTATGCTGGCTAATAATGACTGGGATATATATAGTGAAATAAATAGTAGTTTTTTCAAATTTTTGTTGATAACTTTGCCTTATTTTTGGCTGGTATTTTTACTTTTATTTTTGTTGGCGGCTTATTATAATTTTAAAAACACTAAACAAGGTTACAAGTTTCCTTTTTATAAAATTTCGCTAATAAGCATTTTATCCAGTATGCTCATCGGTGTATTTTTATATAATATGGGCATTGCTCAGGCCATAGAGGATTCTTTTAATAGGCGGGTGCCACTTTATCAAGAATTTTTTAATGTTAGAAAAAGGATTTGGATGCAGGCTGAAAAAGGGTTTTTAGCTGGTTATATTATAGCGCTTGACGAAGGTAAAATAAGTTGCCAAGGCATTGATGGCCAAATTTGGGAAATATATAAGTCAGATGATTATCGTTGTCCACCGTTGATATTAAATGTTGGCGATAGACTGAGGCTAATGGGAGAGAAAATTGATAGCCAGACCTTTGAAGCGGATTGTATTTTACCTCTTAAAGGTATGAAATGGATGCACCCTATGTCAGCTCCGCCAATGGACGAAAGAAAAATTGCGCCCATGCGTATTATTAGGTAGAAGCGATTAGCTCAGCCGGCAAAAAGCAAAAGCTTTTATCTAATAAACTAACTAAAAAATACATGAAGCAAAATAAATTGTATCTAATGGTAGCTGTTTTGGGTCTCATAATAACCACCTTGGCAGTTTCCACTGTCGCCTCTGCTTATCAGGGTAACCCAAGTGTCAAAGGGCCAAATTATAGTGAGGAAGAGCGAGCTACTTTTGAAGCAAATCGTGATGCCTTGCAAACGGCTATCGAAAGCAGAGATTATAGCGCTTGGAAAGAGATTGTAGATAGCCGTCCCAAGATTACGGACTATGTTACGGCTGACAATTTTGACAAATTTGCCCAAATGCACGAGCTGATGATTGCTGGCAAGTTTGAAGAAGCCCAAGCCATACGAGAAGAGCTGGGTTTACCAGCAAGATTGCACGATAGCATGATGGGTCATGGACGAGGATCAATGATGGGTCGTGGAATGGGTATCCAAAATCAAGTTACTAGTGATTAAAATATAGGTCATATTTTACCAAAATAAAAAACACTCGGCATTTCGCGAAAGGCTGGGTGTTTTTTGTTATTCTAGGAATTTATATTTTTGTACTAGTTTGGTATTTTTCCACCAATTGCCTAGTCCAAAATTATCAGCTGCCTTAGTTGATTTTAAAACAAATAAAGTAAAGATATAGATAATATGCTCGTCAATAATAGGATTGTGTTCAAGCGGCAGAGTGGCTAGGTACATTAAAAAAAGCATTAAGACGCCACTGTAAGTAGCTATTTTAGTGGCTATCCCAAGGATAAGCGCCAAACCGATAAGTAGCAAGCCCAGCATAAACAGCCAATCAACGATTGCTAGGCCAGCTAGATTTTGAAATAACTCTTTAAAGGGGCCACTGACAGCGAAGCGGAGAAAATTAGCTGTCGGCGAGATATTATTTAGCCAGCTCTGCTCTTTGGCAGTTGCCAGCCCTAGGCCAAAGAGCTTGTCCAAAAAAGCCCAGAAAAAAATCCAGCCCAAAAGTATTCTTAAAATAGCCAAAGTATATTTCATAATGATTTTTGTTAGTTTATAAAGACATCTTAGCAGTTTTTTAAAAAATATAAAAGTGCTATAATAGGAGTATTATTAATAATATACTATATGGAAAATAAAAGCACCAAGGAATTATTTGATTTTAGTGGCAAAACAGCGCTCGTTACTGGCGGATCAATGGGTATTGGCTATGGGATTGTTCAGCGTTTTGCCGAAGCTGGCGCAAATATTGTGATTGCCGATGTGGCGGAAAAAGAAGCTAAGCTTAAAATAGCTGATTTGCAAAAAAAAGGCACTAAGGCGCTTTTTGTCAAAACAGACGTTAGTGATGAAAAACAGGTGAAAAATTTGTTTAAAAAAACGCTTAGTGAGTTTGGCAACTTAGATATTTTAGTCAATAACGCTGGTATTTTTCCTTCGGTGCCGGTTCTGGATATGGATTTGACGCTTTGGGAAAAAATTCAGGCCATAAATCTGCGAGGAGTATTTTTGTGCTCCAGAGAAGCGGCCAAAATAATGAAAGAAAAAGGTAAGGGTAATATTATCAATATCGCTTCCATAGACGCTTTGCACCCAAGTGGCCTTGGTCTGGCTGCTTATGACGCCTCAAAACACGGGGTTTGGGGTTTTACTAAGAATTTTGCCTTGGAAGTCACCAAATACGGCATTAGAGTAAATGCCATTGCTCCCGGCGGTGTGAGCACTGAAGGAGTGGAAAAAATGACCGGCGGAGCAGTCAAGGCCGGTTCTACTGGTGGTGATTTAATTAAGCAGTTTACGGCCAAAATTCCTTTGGGACGCTTTGGTGTGCCGGACGATATTGCCCTGGCCACTTTGTTTTTGGCTAGCGACGCCTCTAGTTATGTGGTGGGCGAAATATTGGTGGTAGACGGTGGATATTTATTAAGTTAATTTAATATGGGTAAATTAAATAATGATTTTGGTATAATTTTCTGGACGCATTTGTCAGTGATTATTATTTTTATTTTAACGCCATTTTTTTTACCTTATTATATTATTTTTTGTTTAGTAATATTATTTTATATTCAGAATTTGTTGTTTAAAAATTGTATTTTGACCAAGGCCCAGCTTAAAAATAAAGAAGGAATGGCCGAAGATGAGTCTAGCTTCTTTGTTTATTATTTTAAAAAAATAGGCTTTCCTGTCAACGCCAAAAGAATTAAAAAATATTTTTCTTGGTCTATTTTATGGCTAGTGTTTATTTTTTCGCTTTTCTGGCAATTGGATTTAGGTAAAAGTCCGCTGTGGTTTAAGTAAAAATTATAAATATATTTAATTATTAAATTTAATAATATGGCAAAAAAAATTAAAAAAACCAAAAAAATAAAAAGCGTCAAACTACCTAGTAAAGTTATTGCTTATTTGAACAAGGCGGGTATTAAGCATGATTTGTTGGAGCATAAGACAGCTTATACCGCTGTTGATGTTGCTAATACCATGAAAAAAAAGTTAGAGGAAGTAACCAAAGCATTGCTGGTAAGAGCGGATAGAGATTATTATTTAGTGATTTTGCCAGCTGATCATAATCTTGATTTTGACAAGTTAAGGAAATTGGTAAGCAAACATAATCAAAAAGACGTCAAAGTCATTAAGATTCCAGCGGAGCAGGTAGCCAAAGATGTTTTGCAAATAAAAAATGACGCCATGACCGCTTTTGGCAGTTTGTATAAATTGCCGGTTATCATGGAAAAAAAACTAGCCAATCTCAAAAAAGCTGTTTTTGCTTCTGAGAGTTTTAATCACTCGGTGGAAATGGCGGTTAAGGATTTTATTGAAATGGAAAAAGCCCTATTAGGTTCATTTGGAGTAAAAAGAAAAATTAAGAAAGTGGCCGTTTCTAAAAAGAAAAAAGCTCTTCATAAAAAAGCTAAAAAAACAGCTAAGAAGAGGAAAAAATAATAATTTTTTGACAGCCCCGCCCGTCCTTCGACTACGCTCAGGACGGGCGGGGCTTATTAATTAAAATATTTTAGCTGAGCTTTGTGTTTATAGCTCTTTTTTGGTATAATATTAGATGTTAAGATAATTTTTATTTAGCTAATTTATATAAAATGAGTAGTAAATTACCGATTTCTCAGGAAGATTTAAAGAAGATATTGTTTGAGGCTAAGGCAATAAGCACCAAGGACTGGGAAGCAGCCGAAGATAATGCCCACCGCCGCCGTCGGAGCATTGAAGAAGTGCTGATCGAAAGAGGTTTTGTTAATATTCAGTATTTATATGAGTTGGTTGGCGATAAGTTGGATGTGCCTTATGTAAATTTGCGCAAAAGGAAACTTGATCCGGCTGTTTTAGGCGAATTAACTGAAGCGATTGTCAAAGATGCTAAGGCCATACCATTTTCTGTCAATGGACAAAATATAAAAGTCGCTTTTGTTTATCCAAAAGATAAAGCCAAAGTGGCCTTGGTGAAAAAGGCCAGCCAAAAAAAAGTTGAAGTATTTTTGACTAGTTATAAAAATTTTGTCTACGCTTCCCGCCTTTATCGGACCGATATTCAAGAAGAGCTCAATAAGATATTGAATGAAAAAATATTAAAAGTTGAGGGCCGGCCAACGGAAATAGAGATTCCGGTGATAAAAATAATTGACGCGATTTTGGAGGCGGCGATGTTTGAGCAGGCCTCGGATATTCATATTGAAGCTTTGCCCGACGCGGTAGTAGTCAGATTCAGAGTGGACGGTGATTTGCACGATCGGGTGGAGTTGCCATCTTCTATTCATGACGCCATAGTGGCTCGCATTAAGATATTATCAAATTTGAGAATTGACGAGCATAGAGTTCCCCAAGACGGACGCTTTTCTTTTAAAATTGAAGATGAGGAAGAGTCAGTCAGAGTTTCAGTTATTCCGGCTTTTTACGGAGAAAAAGTGGTCATGAGGTTGATGACTGATGATGCTCAAAATATGACTTTGGAAGATTTGGGATTTTCGGAACACAACATCAAAATCATGAACCGGCAGATAAAAAAACCTTTTGGCATGATTTTAGTGGTCGGTCCTACGGGCTCGGGAAAAACCACAACTCTTTATTCAGTTCTAAATATTTTAAATACCGAAGAAGTGAATATTTGCACGATTGAGGATCCAATTGAATACGGAGTTAATCGCGTCAATCAAACACAGGTAAATCCTAAGGCTGGTTATGATTTTGCCACTGGACTAAGAGCTTTACTTCGCCAAGATCCAGACATTATCATGATCGGTGAGATCAGAGATAAAGATACGGCTCAAATTGCCGTTAGAGCCGGTTTGACCGGACACTTGGTATTATCTACCTTACACACCAATAACGCCGCCGGCGCCCCACCACGGCTCTTAGACATGGAAGTAGAGTCGTTTTTGGTGGCTTCCACCTTGAATGTGGTGATTGCTCAGCGATTGGTAAGAAAAATTTGCTTAAACTGCATTGAAAGCTACCATTTGACTAAAGAAGAGATGCGTAGTTTATCCAAAGAGCTTGATTTGGAAGAAATGCTTAATCGTTTCAAGCAACTAGAAGTAGTGGAAAACAAAGTGAAATCATTTGGCGAATTGACTTTTTATCGCGGCAAAGGATGTTCGCGTTGCAATGGTTCTGGTTACAGCAAAAGAATGGGTGTTTTGGAAATTTTGGAAAATACTGAAAAAGTTCGTGATTTAATAGTTAGAAATTCCTCTTCTTCTGACTTGCAAAAAGTAGCTATGCAGGAAGGCATGGTGACTATTTTTGAAGATGGCATGCAGAAAGCTCTTTTAGGAGTAACTACTATTGAAGAAGTTTTGCGTATAAAAAAAGAATAAAATAAAATGGAATATTTAGATAACAAACACAAAAAAATTGACGATTTTCCTTTGATACAATTGGATAAGTTGAGCGCTGATGGAGAATTCACTAAAGTTCCCAACAAAGCAAAAATGAGCTCCTTTAAGCTTTACACGGGCAAGCCGGAAAAAAAGAAGAGCGCTCCTAAGTCTAAGGTTAAAAAAGAAGTAAAACCAGTAGCGAAAAAAAGTTTTTCTTTTGGCATGGTTAGTTTGACAGAAAAAATGATGTTTATGGACAATCTTTCCACCATGCTTAAAGCTGGCTTGGCTTTGGCTCCGGCTTTAAAAACTTTAAAAAAAGAAATTAAAAATAAATATTTTAGAAAAGTAGTTGATTATTTGGATCAACATGTGGAAAATGGACAGCTTTTGTCAAAAGGCATGAGTAATTATCCAAAAGTTTTTCCAGAAATGATTATTGCCACCGTTGAAGTTGGAGAAAATACTGGTATGCTGGCCGATTCTTTTGCCCATTTGGCAGAAATAATGAAATCCCAAAAACAATTGCGCAGTAAGATAATTAGCGCTTTGATGTATCCTAGTATTGTTTTGCTGGCTCTAATTGGTGTGAGTTTGTTTTTGGCTCTATCTATATTTCCTCAGCTGATTGATTTATTCGCGTCAGCCAATGTTAAACTGCCTTTTGTTTTGCGGGCAGTTCAAGCAATAAATTTTTTCTTAAGAAATTATTCTTTTTATGCTATCGGGGGAATTATAGTTTTTATTATAATCTTAAAAATAATATTTAACATTCCTAAGCCAAAATTATTTTTGCATACCTTTTGTTTAAATATTCCTTTTGCCGGTCGGCTGATAAAAGAAATATCGCTGACTAGTTTTACGGGAAATTTAAACGCCCTACTAGCCGCTGGTTTGGCCATAGTGCAATCAATGGACATCGTCGCCAAGACTTTGGGAAATATGCGCTATCGCAAAGAAATTCTGGCTATGTCTGATGAATTGGAAAAAGGCAACTCTCTGGAAAAAGCCATGGCTAAGCGACCGGACCTTTTTCCGTCTTTGACTATCCAACTTTGTCAGGTAGGAGAGACAACTGGTGAATTGGAAAATATTTTGCTTAAAATATCAAGATTTTATGAAGAGCGAGTCAACAATGTATTGACTAATCTGTCTACTATTATTGAACCGGTTTTGCTGGTAATTGTCGGCGTGGCCGTTGGTTTTATCGCTATTTCGGTTATTGGGCCAATGTATGAATTGACTAGCAGTTTTGCTCCGTAAATATAAAAATAAAATTTGTTCATGCAGAGAAAAGGAATATCAATTATTGAGATTATTATTACTATTTCCATTGTCAGTATTTTGACGGGAATGGGCATGGCCGCTTATTTGAGCTGGCAAAAGCAGGCAAGGCTTGTAGATAATAGCGATGCTATAAAAAGCGCTTTGGTCAGAGCTCAACAATTGGCTACCGCGGCCGCCAGCAGTACGGACTGGGGTCTTCATTTGGAACTTGACCGCTATGTTTTATTTTCCGGCAGTTTTTATAGTGTAGACGATGCCAATAACTCATCTTGGAATCTCTCGGGGGTGGAAATAAATGATCCAGAGCTGAGTTTTACTGACGGAGCTGGCGGCCGGACCGCTGATGTTGTATTTCATAAATTTACCGGACTCACTTCAAATACCGGAACAATAGATATCATCTCCAATGCGGATCCGACTATTGGTCGGGATATAGAGGTTTTTGCCTCTGGTAAAATAGACTAAATGATAATTTAAAAATGCAGAGAAAAGGTTTTTCAATCATAGAACTTTTGGTGGCTATTTCTTTTGTTAGCGCAATTATACTTTTGATTTTGACCTTGGGTTCTTTTAATAGCCGAATTTTAAAATATAATGAAGACCGGACAACAGCGGTGTTTTATGCTTCCGAAGCAATTGAAGCGCTAAAAATGTTTTCTTGGGACGAACTCATTGTTAATAATAATCATAGTATTACTTTTAATACCGACCATTGGGAGCTCGGCGCTGGCGATCAGTTACTGGCTGGTAGATACACCAGAGCTATCAATGTCGCTAGCGTCAATAGAGAAAGTTCCAGCAATGGGCAAGTTTACGGAGCAATGGTGTCTTCTGGTGGCTATCTTGATCCGGACACTAAAAAAATCACCGTAACCATGACCTGGAATTTATTAGGTAATAGCCAGACTGAGGAAATAGTTACTTATTTTCATCGTTGGCAAGCAGGTCGTTGGAAACAGACTGATTGGGAAGGTGGCGCAGGGCAAATAAATTGGTCAAGTGTTAATAAATTTTTCAGCAGTGATTCGGGCATTGATGTGTCAATACCAGGGGTTGTTACTCTTCAGGCGGGTTTTTTGGATTGGAGCCAGGCTACGACTACGGCTACTTTTGATTCGCCTGGAAATTTTGATGATAATGATGTTTATGAGGTTGACGGCATTGCTTATTTAGTTACCGAGGACAATCCCCAAGGCTCAGAATTTTATGTATTAGATGTTAGTGATATCTATAATCCTTGGCAAAAAGCTTCTTTAAATATAGGTTCGGCTGTTAGTTCGGTAGTAGTCAGTGGCGAATATGCTTATATTGCCACCGCTGATAATTATGCTGAATTTAAAGTAGTATCTATAGCTGACAAAAATAATCCTCAGGTGGTAGCTGCTCTTGATCTGCCCGGAAACGATGATGCTTTAGATGTAGCGGTTGATAATACCGAGGCTTATATTATTCAAGGCAGTAATTTGTATTCTTTCAGTATTCTTGATCCCACAAATCCCCAACCGCTTGACAATATCAGTGTTGATGAGTTGGCCATTGAAATTTCTTTGTCGGGCGATTATATTTATTTGGCCACGCAGAATCCTGATGGCGAGCTCCAAATAGTAGAAGTCACCAATCCAGCTAATCTTGGTGTGGCGGGGCAATATAGTTTGCCTGGCAATTTAAAGGGCACTGATATTTTTGTCAGGGGGAATAGAGCGTTCATTTCCACTCAAAATAATGGTGATGGTGACGAATTTTTTGTCTTAGAAGTCAGCGATCCAGCTAATATAGTTTTTTTGGGTAGTTATGGCGTTGACGAGAGTGTTTATTCCATAGCTATTATTGGTCCCTATGCCTTGGTAGGAACAAATTTACTCAATGATGAGTTAATAGTCTTGGATGTTAGTTTTCCAGAGACTATTAATCTTGTTTCGGGATTTGATTTAACTGGTTATGTTTTAGGCATGTCAGCTAATTGTTCAGTAATTTATGCGGCCACTTCTGGAAATCAAGGGGAATTTTTTATTATATCCACAGAGGTTTTCGATTGTGATTATGCTGATGCCGGAATTTTGGAGTCGTCAACCTTTGACACTGGCAGTTCGCAGGTATCCTATAATTGGATTGCTTGGACGGCTTCGGAGCCCTCTCAAACTGATATCAAATTCAAGATAGCCACTAGTGATAATATTGACGGTCCTTGGAATTTTGTCGGACCTGACGGCACAAGTGCAACTTATTACAACACAGCGGCGCAGGAATTTATAAATTATACTTATCATCTAAATCAGAGGTATTTGCGTTATCAATTATTTTTGGATAGTCAATCAGCTTGGCAGATTCCTATATTGGAGGACATTACTATTAGTTATTCAACTTGGTGATGAAAAGATTAAAAAAACAAAAAATAAATTCAGCTGGCTTTACTTTTGTGGAAACAATAGTCTATATTTTTGTGATGACCATAATTTTAATGACAATATCCAGTTTATTATTGAGCGCTTTTAATGCCAGAAAACAATCAGTGGCCTCTTATTTAATATACAATGATGCTAGATTTATGGCCAATTTTTTAAACAACAGAATTCATAATGTTGGCTTAATAGAAGATGAGGCTTTGCCATCAGAATATTTATTTTATAATTTGCCGGATACTAGATTTGATCTGATTTTAGATAATAATAATTTGCTTTATCGGGAAACTATTGACACTGGGAGCGGTTTTCCCGATCAGTCCAGCGCAGTAGTTACGACTTTAAATAACCAGTCAGTTAGAGTAGAAAGTTTTGCTTTGACGGCCGTGGCTGATGGTGAAGGTAATGCTAATCAAGGTATAAAAATAGACTTGCTTTTAGCTACGGGCCAGCCAAGCGATACTTTTGCATATAAAGAAAGAGCCTTTAGTTTTTACATTAGTTTGCGTTAATTTATGTTTGAGGAAATTAAAAAATCACAGCAAGGCGCGGCCGCTCTGGTATCAGCAATGATAATTTCTTTTGCTTTGTTTTCTTTAGTTTTATCAATTTTGGCCGTATCTTTGAATATGAAAGAAAGCACTAGTTCTTTTGGCGAATCAATTCGCAATTTTTACGCGGCTGAGGCCGGAGTGGGGGAAACGCTTTATCAGCTCAAAAAAGAACACAATAATTTTAGCTTTGATAATTTTATGGTTGGCAATGTTGAAGTCCTTGGCCAGTTTGTAGATTTGCCAGGACTTTGCTTGCCAATACCAGAATGCCAATTTTTGCCGGGTTCTGGCTGGTGGGGTGAATATTTTAACTATTCAGTTACTCATCCGGATATGGATGTTGATCCTTATCCCGGTCCAACACCAACACCGACTGAGCATGATTGGTATGATGATACTTATAAAATTTATGAGCAAATAGACGCCAATTTAAATTTTCCAAGTAGTGGCTGGTTTCCTTATGACGGCACAGTATGGGAATATAAAGAGGGTTTTCCTCATGATTATCATTTTGGCATGCACTGGCGAGCAAAAGTAACAGCACCTAGTAGTGGCGATTACGCCTATACTTTGGCTTCTGATGATGATAGTTGGGTTTTGCGTAGTGGAATCGTAGTAGTTAATAATAGTGGAACGCATGCCGCTTTTGTGAAAACAGGAACTATTTTTTTGAGCGTTGGGGATAATATTATAGAAGTTTATTTTGCTGAAAGACACGATGTTGAATCGGGATTTAATTTTCGTTTCAATGATACTAATTTAATCATCACTCCTTGGCCGGAAGGTTGTGGGGATGATTTGGAGTGTAATTCCAATATTGAAGCCAATGCCAGTAGTACTCGGGCTTGGCGAAAAGCCCGCTATACCTGTAATCAGGATGTGGCCAATTGCGCTTGGAGCGAGCTGATACCTTAACCTTCGAGGTTGACCTCGAAGGTTGGTTGACAAAAATTTGGCTAAGGCTAATAATGTTATTAACTAATCAGCTAATATTTTGTTTATGAAAATCATTAAAAAATATCTAAATTTGGGCTTTTTTGCCTTATTTTTATTGTTAATTTTATCTGCTTGCAGTATTGGCAATCAGGGGTCTCTTAATGAGAATGAAAATTCTTTGCCGCTTAATGAGAATGTAAGCAATGAGCAGAGCGATGAACAGCTAATTGGTGGTGACAAAGACGAATATGGTTGTTTGATAGCCGCCGGTTACAGCTGGTGCGAGCCAAAACAGAAATGTTTGCGAACTTGGGAAGAGGAATGTATCACCAGTGTCTCGCAAAATAATTTGCCTAAGCAATTTGCCAGCATAGCTGATTCTGTCAGCTGGGTAGTTTATCAAAACGAAGAATTTGATTATAGCGTTACTTATCCGGATATTGCCAATGTGGCTGGCGAT
>JAUYFP010000028.1 GCA_030690875.1 bacterium
CCCAATCCCTTAGATCCTGATGGTCCAACAGGAGTGACTACGGTTGAGGGCTTGATTAATAATATAATCCGCGGTTTTCTGGGAATTTCTGGCGCTTTGGCATTATTTTTTGTTTTTATGGGGGGCATTACATGGATGACATCCAGAGGCAATTCTGAGAAAGTAAAGTCTGGCAAAGACATGATTGTTTGGGCTATTTTTGGCTTAGTGGCTATTTTCATGAGCTACGTGGTGATTAATGTGGTTTTGGCATCTTTGGAAGGATTTAAGTCTTAGATTTTATTGGTTGAAAAAAAACTTAGTTTAGTGTATAATTTAATCATAATAATTGAAAAACAAAAGGAAAGGAGGTGAAGAAATGAAAAAATTTTTAGTATCATTGCTTCTTTTAGCGCCAACCACTGCTCTAGCGCAGGATGTTTGGGGTGTTAATGATTTCACTAATGTTAATTTGGGGACTAAGGATTTAGAAGCAACAATTGCCGGAATAGTTAATATTGTTTTGGGTTTTTTGGGAATATTGGCTACTTTGATAATTTTACTTGGTGGCTTTAAATGGATGACTTCTCAGGGTAATACTGAGAAAGTAGATGAAGCCAAAAAAATGATTGGCGCCGGTGTAGTGGGCTTAGTGGTTATTCTAGTAGCTTACGCTGTGGCCAGATTTGTCTTGATTTCTATTTATAATGAAACAATACTTACTCCGTAAGAGGCCTATAATAGTCTAGACTATAGTAGGTCATTGCTTTTAAAAGTTTAATGGCCTGCTAGAGCTTATACTAATTAGCTAAAATGAAATTTTTAAGAAATATTTTACTTTTTAGCCTTTTACTTTTACCTAGACTGGCCAAGGCCAGTTTAGCCGAGTCTCTTGGTCTGAGTAAATTTGGAGATCGAACTAATTTAGTAAAACCAGAAGGAGAAAACGTTGTCCAAGATATAATTACTAAAATATTAAATATACTGCTTAGTTTTTTAGGCATGCTCTTTACCTTGCTGATAATATACGGTGGATTTAAGTGGATGCTATCGCGGGGTAATAGCCAACAAGTAGAAGAAGCTAAGGAAGTGATAAAACATTCAAGCATTGGCTTGGGTATAGTGCTTTTATCATATATAATTGTTAGAACTGTTTTTATGGTTTTAAACGCTTCAAGAGATGAATACCCAGAAGGCTTTATAGGACCCATTCCATGATAAGTATTAGAATAGCTTATATTATTTTGTAAAAATTATGATAAAAATAAAACATTATCTTTGGCCATTAATTTTATTGTTTCCATCAGCTGTTTTAGCAGGCTTAGCTGAAACTAGCGGTTTGAATTCTGCGGCCGCTGGCACGGGCCTGATCATAGAAACTGATACCAATAAATTGATTGCCGGTATTATCAATAGCTTATTAGCGTTTTTGGGTATGCTCTTTACTTTGTTGATAATATACGGCGGATTTAAGTGGATGACTTCTCAGGGCAAAACTGAGCAGGTAGATGAAGCTAAAAAAATAATTCAAAACTCAACTATTGGCCTAGCCGTAGTAGTTTTTTCCTATGTAATTGTCTGGTTTGTTTTGGGTATTTTAGAAGGCACAACTCAGAGTGAAGACCCTTCTATTGAGGGTGAAGGATAATTTTATAATTTAAAAAAAATTAACCCCGTCCTTCGACTATGCTCAGGACGGGGCTTTTTTTATCTCCAAGGAAAATAGTTGATGTCCACTGTCCAACCCATGGGTTTATATTCGCCCGTGACTTTGTCCAAGCGCCAGTTATCGTTTGGATCGTTGTCTACCATTATCTTGAGAACCACCTGCTTGATCTGGGAATTTAACCTTAGCCGAACGGGCTTACACCATATTGTTAGGGGCCCCGATGGTACCTTATAGGTTTTGCTTTGATTTGCTTCTAATATATAAAAGTTTTCATAGTTGTCGGAAACATCCATTGCTTCCCCGGCATGGTTTGTTACCGAGCCAAGTTGCAGGCTTCGGCCGTTGAGGGTTAAGCGATTTATCCGAATTTCTCGGTTAAACAGGGAACTATAACTAAACTTCAAATCAGTCATAGTTTCGCCAACAAAATCGTTGGCTTGTTCGCTCCAAAAACGGATACTGCAGTTGCTTTCCCAAGCGCCCTTGTTCTCCATGCTGTAGTTTTCGCCGGGAAAAACTACCTGATACTCTTTCTGTAAATTGATTCCCCTTTCTTGGCATTCCACCAGGAAGGGAACATGGGAGTCGTTGTAATAGACTGTTATGAAGATTTCTCCTTCCCTTTCACTGGAGGGGTAGTAAATCTTGGGCGAACATCCCAACAGAGTCAGGCCAAGAATGGCCAACGAGACGATTACTAGGCTGCGCATTTTAGATCTCCTTGGTTTGGGTTTTTTCTTCCTTGTTGTTAGGGTACTCTGGCAAAAATCCTAAAAGAATTTTTGATTTGACATGTTAATATAGCACGAGCGATCTAAAAAGTCAACCAAACTCTTCGGGGCATACCTAGTCAAATGGAACAGACTTTAATGTTTTACTTAAACAAAAAAGTGGAAATATAAACTTTAAGAAACAATATTTTATGTTATAATATAACTATGTTTTTGATTATAAAAAATAAGATAGAAAAAAATAGTCGCTTGATATTAGTAGGAGCTATTTTTCTTTATTTTATCATTTTTTCTTGGCTTAGTTTTAAAAAATATCAGGGTTTTGATTATAATTCCTTTGATTTAGCCATATTTAATCAGGTATTTTTTAATACCAGCCAAGGCCGTTTATTTGATCTGACCATTAATCTCCATAACTATTTAGGTGATCATTTTGAGCCGATGATTTTATTGCTTTTGCCCCTTTATCTGACCAAATCCAGTCCAGTTACTTTATTGTTTTTACAAAGCGCCATAATTGCCTTATCGGCTTGGCCACTTTATTTAATTGCTAAAAAAGTTTTGTCAAAATCATCTTTGGCTTTGTTAATAGCTATTTTGTGGCTCTTAAACCCCTTTGTTCATAGCGCCAATTTATATGAATTTCATTTGCTGGCTTTCGCGCCCTTCTTTTTCTTTTGGACTTTTTATTTTTATCAGCAAAATAAATTTAAACTTTTTTGCTTATTTTTTATTTTATCCCTTTTGGTCAGAGAAGACATTAGTTTATTGTTGATTTCCTTCGCCTTTTTATCATACTTAGATAAAAAAAATAGCCGATGGATTGTGTTTAGTTTTATTTTACCCATAATTTATTTTTTCTTGGCAACAAATATTATTGGTCGCTTTTCCGTAGACGGAAATTATCAATTTTTTGCTTATTATAGCTGGCTGGGCGGTCGGACTTTATTGGGTATTATTTTTTCTTGGCTTAGTCACCCACTGGCTGTTTTGATTCACATCTTTAATCCTAGAAATATTTTTAATTTTTTACTTTTATTTCTCCCCTTTCTCTTTATCCCCTTTTTAAAACCAAAATATTTGCTAATTTTTATTTTGCCCTTTTTGGAATTTGTTTTATCAGCCGCTGGCTTTAATTTTATGGTTTATAGCACTCATTATGTGCTGTTATTTATGCCAGCGATTTTTATCGCGCTTATTTATTCCGGGAAATACTTATTAGCCAAAGGAAAATTTTTTGCTAGTCAGTATGTTTATAATAATTTTGGATTTTTTAAAATAGTTTTTTTACTGAGCATTGTTTATTTTAGTATTTTTCTTTCGCCAGCTAGTCATTTAATTTTTAAAAATTATTCCGGCGAAGAAAAAAATCTTAAAAATTATTTTATAGCCATAGTAGATAAAAATAATTCAGTAGCCGCTGATTTAAATCTTTTGGCAAAACTAAGCAGTCGGCAAATAGTTTACCCTATATATTATTCTTATCTTGGTGTTAGTCAGCTTGGTAAAAGCGAATTCAGATTACCACCAGTTGATTATATATTAATGGATAGTGAGGAATTTATTAATGTTTTAGTGGAAAAAGATTCAGACGCTTTTTGGATAAAAAAAACCGATGTTTTATCAGCAAATTGGCAGGAGCTGATGTCTGATTATAGGCTAGTAAAAGCTCAAGACGATATGTTACTTTGGCAGGATAAAAATAAAACAGCTTTTTCTTTGCCTTTTTATGAACAGATTGATAAAGTCCAAAGAGAAGAGGGGGCGGATTTTTTAGCTGATATAAATTATCAAAAAGGCGAGCCAAATATTTTAAAACTTACTTTTAATAAAAAAACGGATATTGATGATGATATTTTAATCCGTTTTTATAAAACTGATAGATATTTTGCTGTGCCCTTGGGTTATGGTATGTGGCCGATGAGCCAGTGGTCAGAGGACAAGGCAATGGTTTTTTATTATTATCTTAGCGATGATGTCAGATCCTTTCAGGTTTTTCAGTGGTCAGGAAAAAACAAATTAGGTTTGGTTAAAGAAGTTTTTTTGGATTTAGATTTAAAGCCACTTAGTGAATTAATTAGCTTATAATTTGTTAGTTATATCAATTAATTCATAGGGTTTATTCCAAGTAGAAAAATAATTTTTATTTTCTAAAATTTCAAAATTGGTTCCAAATACGGAATTAAAAATAATCCTAAAGCTATTTACTGGCGTGATATCATCTGATAGTGAATTCTTTGTCTCCTCCGGCGTGTAGTAGGCGTTTAAAATTGAAAAACGCTCTTTTAAATTTGTTTTTTCTAGGCTTTCCCAATCCAGCATTGAACCGGCGCCATGATCCGCTTGGAGAATTATAATGGGCTCTTTGTCCGAATTTTTTAAAATATATTCTATGGTTTCCATGGTTTTTTTGTTAGTATATTGTAACTGTTCAACATAGCTTTGACGGTATTTTTCCATGCCTGGGCAATTTTGGTAATAGTGATTGCCATCAAGTCCTTTAATGCAGTTTTTCTCATATTTTAGGTTACCATTATAGCTAAAAATAAAAGGGGGATGTGGCATGAGAAGATGTGCATAGACAAAAGTATTTTCATCCATTTGACTGATTTTTCCCAGCTCATCAAAAATAAATATCATCTTTTCTTTGTAGTTGAGTACTTTTTTTTCTGGGTCAAGAAAAATACTAAGTGGTGTGGCTTCTAATAATAAGTCTTCAAAGTCATTGTTTTTAAAATTATTTTTTATTTCTAGATCAGCTTTGATATTTTTATAGTTTCCTGTCCAAGTTGATGGCAAGGAAACAAAAGTATAATTTTTTTCTTTCAAAAAATCATAAACGTAATTATTTTTCAGTTTATCTCTGAGCCATTTTCTGTCTTTAGATTTAGGGTCTAGGGCTTGCATTTTATCAAGGTAATTTAAATTTAGACTGGCAGTCATAGATAGATAGGTTTGCGTATAATTGGCGCTGGATTTTTCTGCCACAAAAAATCCTTTATTTTCGAGCCAATTTATAAATTCGCTATTATCATAATTGTAGATTTCTTTTAAGACATCTTGGCGACCATAGCCATCTAAGATTATATAGTATATATCAGGCTTATTAACTTCGTTGTTTCCCTCTACTAGCGCTAAACTTGGTAAGTTAGCGCTTTTACTGGTTTGGTAATTATAATAAGCTAGACTGGCGGTAGGTATAATTATTATTATTAAAGAAAAAATATTAAGGTATTTAGTAATAGAGCCAAAATTTTGTTGGCTTTTGGCAACTAAAAATAAAATCGCTAGCCAAAAAAATAGGCCGATTACTAGACTGAGAGAATCATAATCTACTAGAGGATCGACAAATTTAAATATTTCGGAATAAAATGAGTAAAGGAAAAAGGAAACGATATAAATTGATACAATTATGGCCGATTTTTTATGGTTTTTTATGATAATATTTAACAAAACAAAAACCAAAACACTAAGGGAAAAAGAAATGAGTAGTGGTCTTATCAAATATTGAAAACTGACTATATCTTTGTTGTGGTCATAGAAAGATATTATAGGCGCCAGTGATATAAGTAGCGGGTGGTAAGCAAAATTTTTTTTGGCTGAGTTCATACTTTATTTTTTTGACATTAGGTATAATACACGGCAAGAATCTTTTAATTGATGTTTATCTATAAGGGAAAAATATTTTTTAAATGCATTTTCAAAGTTTTCTTGATTGTAGTTGTTAAATATATCCTCGCGACTGGCTAATAATTTTTGTACTTGGCTGTCATCTTTGGGTACAAATTCTATAATTAAGTTTTCCCCTAATTGAGAAAAGAAGTCGGCCACATTTTCAAAAGGCAGATTATTTGATATGGCTAGGTGGTGTATTAGCGCCATGGCCATTATTAGTTCGGCTGGTCCTCTTTTTATTAAAGAATCTCTTTCCTGATTAGCCCAGCCCAAGTCGGGTGAAGGGTTAAAGAGATCAAAAAATAATGGTAGGATATTTTTTTCTTTTTCGTTTTTGACTATTTGATAATTTTTGTCAACCGCCAGCATATCAATGTCAGAAGAAATAGTAAATATATTTTGGTTGCTGGCTAGACGGCTGAAAATTCCGGTATTGGCTCCTAAATCCCAAACGCTATTTGGTTTTATTTTTTTAATATAATTTGAAACTGTTTCTTTTTTATCGGCAAAAGCGGACTCTGAATAATTTGTAAAACTATAATATTTCTCCCATTCAGTTTCTTGGCGCTTTATTTTTAACGATTTTATAGCTGTTTCTAATTTGTCTATCAAGGCATATAGGGCCTGCTTAGATATTTTTTTATTTTTGCCGTCTAAGCTTTTTTTGGCATAATGCTTTTGGCTTTTGGCGTGAAGATGTAGGTGAGTTAAAATAGCCAAGTTGAATTTGCTTTTAGCTGGAACTAGGGCGCTGGCTAAATCAAGAGGCAGGCCATCTATGAAAATTTTAAGCATTTGATTTAGTCTTAAATCCTTGTATTTCATTAGGGCCAAGGGAGCTAAGAAGTGCTGGCAGAACTGCTTATAGGCCACCCAGGGACTATTTAAGGCGTTTTTTTCAAAAGACAAGCTATCTATTAGTATTGGGTGGCCATGATGAAACTGGATATTATAGGCGCTAGCGTCTTTTAAACTCAAACCATAATCCATGGCTATTTTTTGTATTTTTAGGGTCAGTAGAGCGGCGTCTTTTAATTGGGAGAAAGACCATTCATAAGGGTAAGATATAAAAGCTATAATTTCCGGAGCAAGTACTTTATAGACCTCCTCATCTAGTCCTTTTTCGTCAGCTAACTCCTTATGGCTAATTATTAGATTTTCATTTTTTAGTTTTTCATAAAGTCCGGAAGAAATAAAAAAATCATAATTATCTTTATAAGACTTATTTATTTGCCTTAACAATTGATTTTCTCGGTAGAATAAAAATCCGCTTGGGTCTCTGAACGAGCTAATTATTTTTTTTTGGCTCTTCATTTTTTTCGGGGCTATTTTTTTTAGAGAAAAAGCTTTTTATTTTTCTAAAATATAATTTTATGGCAAACATGGCGCTCAGCACTCCGCCGACTATGATTTGGAATAAAAAACTGCCACTACCAGGATCAAGATAAGCTTCGGCGGGGCGACTTTGGAAAACGAATATTAGGGTGAATAAAATTGGGTAGAATAAAAAATTCATATTTTTGATTTTAATATATTTTATAAATAATAGTTAAATCGTCTTGATAAACTTCTCGAGCTTGCTGGTCTAAATCCAGATTATCAATAATTTTTTGGTG
>JAUYFP010000029.1 GCA_030690875.1 bacterium
CTTGACGGGTAGCTGATGTTAACGCCATGTTGTTCTTTTTTCCTTAATTTTTTCATGCACCTTGACGGTCATGCCAGGTTTAATTTCGCCAAGTGCTTTATTTTCGTTCTTTTTTTCTGTGACCATAATATTATAATTTTAAAATTTTTATAAAAAAAGCTATTATTTGTCCATAATAACTCGTCTATTGTAGTCTAAAATGGCTTTTTTGTCAAGACTACTATTTAGCTGTTTTGTCTATAAAATCAGTCACTTTCCGTGTAGCCTCTTCAGCTGAAATATTGCTTGTATCCAGTATAAAATCATATTGGGATTCGTTGGTATAATCAATATGATATATCTTTTTGTATCTGATAATATCATTAGAAGCGCGTTCTTTTTGATTGGTTTTTAGTTCAGCTAAGGAAGTGATATTTGCTTCGTTCCTTTCCTTTTTGTTTTTAGGATTTTGGATTTCTTGCCAGACTCTTTTAGCCGCTTCTTCTGGGTTAGCTTTTATAAATATTTTTACAGATTCTGGTAAAAATAAGAATTGCACGCGTCCCTCTACTATTACTATTGATTTTTTAACTAATTGTCTGGCTTCTTTAGCAATTTTTTTATCCATGTCTATATCAGCCTGAGGGTTATCCATTACATATTTGTTTAGCTCTTCTAAGGTCATATTTTTTTCTTTAGCTATATCACGCCAAAGACCGCCGATATACACTCTTTGGGCATTAAATATTGAGGTAATATTTTTAGCAACAGTACTTTTACCGCTGCCGGGAGTTCCAGAAATAGTAATAATAAAGTTTTTCTTTTTGGCCATTATTTTATTTCTAATAAAAAATCTTTCAATTCTTTGGGCAAGGGCGATTCATATTTGCGCCATTCACCGCTTAAATCTTTGAATTTTAGCAGTCCGGCGTGCAAAAATATTCTTTTATTCACTGTTTTTTCAGTTAGGTGGTGATTTTTGCGTAGATCTTTAGTTTGATATAGATTGTCGCCGACTACGGAGTGTCCGATGCTATAAAAATGAGCTCTGATTTGGTGCATGCGGCCGGTTTTTATTTCTATTTTTAGGAGAGTGAAATTAATGAATTTTTTTATTACAGCGTAAATAGTTAAAGCTGACTTGCCGGTATTGGCGTTGCTCTGGACTTTCATCAGGCCGGTTTTTTTGTCGCGCTCCAATGGCTGATCGATTTTGCCTTGGCTGTTGAGCAGTGCGCCATGAACCAAAGCAATATATCTTTTTTTTAAAGTCCTTTTTTGGAATTGTTTTTTTAGCGACTCAAAGCTTTCCTGACTAAGAGCCACAACCATTAAGCCAGAGACTTCTTTGTCCAACCGATGGACAATGCCGGGGCGCCTTGGGTCATCGCCGATTTTTTTTATTTTGGGATATTTTTTTAGCAACCAGTTCGCCAGAGTATTTTTTTCGCCCTTGTCAGTCGGATGAGCGAGCATGCCAGAGGGTTTTTCTATAACTAAAAACTCTTCATTTTGGTCAATAATTATTGGTTCGTGTTCAAATTTTACTTTGGTAATTTTTTCCTGAGCATCATCAAAAATTATTTGATCGCCACTTTTTAGCCAATGATGAACGCTAGATGGCTTATCATTAACACTTATTTTTCCGGCCAAAATAATTTTTTTTATTTGGCTTCTAGTAATATCCAGCTTTTCTTGAAGATATTTGTCTAGGCGTTCTTTGCTGTTTTGGTCGTATATAAGTTTCATATCTTAAATCTAACAAAAATTTGTTTAAAAAGAAAGGGCAGTCGCAATAAATGCAAACCGCCCCTTACTGTCTCTCCGGGTAAGTTGCCAGCTAGTTGTGAGGAGGCGTAGCCTCCTTATCGGCAACAGTACCAACAGGGGGAGCGATGGAATGATTGGAGTTGAAGAAACTGTTAGGCGGAGGACCTTTTCTCCGTTTTCCGTGGTCAGTGTCAATGTCTTGGGCACTGCCGAAAGGGCCGATATTTCCTGATCCAGTCATACTGAACCTCCTTAGAATGGTGGATGATTGGCCAGGGAATTGAATATATTAGCAATATTAGCAAAAAAAGTCAACGGTGCCTATAAAATAAAACAACCTTGTAAAAGGTTATCTTAAAATAGTGTTCTATGCTGAATATAATTCGAACATATTTCGGCCGTCAGACCGACAAAAAATCAGCCCGCCCAAATTAATGATTATTTCTTAATACATTCTGTTGAGTCACCTGTTGTCTTGGCAATAATGCCGTCGCAGTCCATTAATTCTTCAATATTAAGACTTTCGCCTCTAATAGATCTATTCGAGCGTATATCTAGTAGCCATGAGCCAATATAAGCAGGGTGAATAAATTGAATGGAAATATATTCAAAGTTGCCCTTAGATATGTCCCAGTTATAGAATAAATTAACAGCCGGATTGTCTTTGTCCATAAAGTAGCTAACAAAAGAGCTTCCTCCATCATTAAGATTAGATTCATTAATTTTAGTCCAGCCGTCTTGTTTAGCCATTTTTTCGATAGAGTCAGGCCATAAAAGCTGTATACTACTTATTTTGATAAGTTCTTTTTTCATTAAGCTATTAGATATTTGCTGTTCATCGAGAGCGAATGGGAATCTAAATTTATAGTAGGTATGAGAAGCTTCTATTTGGCTATTGTTCCCTCGCTGTTGGTCAGTATCTTTTTCTCTGAAATAGTTAATTGTCGACATTCCGATAAAATACAATAAGATGGCGAGAACAATTAAAGACCCATACATTAATCCTTGTTTAATTTGCTTGTTTACTTCATTTCCATAGTAACCCTTGTTAATACTAATATGTTTAATTGACAGATAAGAAAAAATCGAAAAAGCAATTAAAACAACAGTTCCTAACATTAGAAATAATATTGTTTGTGAATTCATATTTTCTTTAAGGATATTTAAAAATTTTATTGTATATTTTATGCTTGGTGCCCCCAGTAGGATTCGAACCTACGACCGTTTGCTTAAGAGGCAACTGCTCTACCAACTGAGCTATAAGGGCGAGGAAAAGATAAAATTTTTTAAATAAACATTTTAGACACTTTAGAGTTTTTTACCAACTGCCACCCCGCCTTTGGCGGGGGGTCCCGCCAAAGGCGGGAAGCTATAAGGGCGGGTTTTAATTAGTATTGTCCCTTGACAGACTTGGGACATTCGCCTTGCTGTTTATGGCTGAAAGCCATGAGCGAGCGAAGCGAGTCGAATGGCGCACCCGGCAGGAGTCGAACCCGCAACCCCTTGGTCCGAAGCCAAGTGCTCTATCCATTGAGCTACAGGTGCATGATTATTTTAAATCTATTTGTAAATAGAACTACTATCCATTTATCCATTGCTCACCCATGGTTTATCCCGTGGCGAAGCCAAGTGCTCTATCCATTGCCTGTCCCGGGTTTATCCCGGGGGGAGCTACCAGTCTCGACTAGACGTCGAGTCTAGGCGGGCAGGTGCAAATTATTTTAAAGATATTTTTTTAAATAAGCAAGATAATTGTCTTTTGATAAATTTTTTACCATCACTAGTTTTTAGGAACTTTTCTCTTCTTCTGGCATCTTCTTCTAAGCTGATGAACCGACCTTCGAGGTCGTCGCGACCTCGAAGGTCGGTTCTTTCAATAAAATAAGTATACTTCGTAATGTATTAATTTTACAGGGCGTCTGTTTATTGTAGATTTTACATTGCCTCGTTTATGTTCATAAATTCTTTGTTTTAGACTCGTTGTAAAACCAGTATATATTTGTTTGTTGTTTAATAACAACAAGTATACATAAAACATCGCTTTTCTTATTATCTGATTGTTTATGTCCGCACCGAGATGAACTCGGGGCGCCACTGGTTTATCCCGTGGCGAAGCCAAGTGCTCTATCTATTGCCTGTCCCGGGTTTATCCCGGGGAGCTACCAGTCTCGACTAGACGTCCCGCGTCGCCACGAGGCGTGCGAGTCTAGGCGGGCAGGTGCATGATTATTTTAAATAAAAAATAGCTTATCAAAAGCTATTAACGAGCTAAAATATAACATAAAGATTTAAAAAAATCAATAGCCGACAAAAGGGTCAATATATCTTTCTTTTATTTCTTGTTCAAGACTGGCTATTTTTTTGCGTCTTAATTCTTCAATAGCCGGAGCCACTTGGCTGGCGGTAGCTTCCAAAAGTATTTGGTTGTTTATACTATAAGCTTTATTGTTTAGCTTATCGCCTAAAATAATAAAACCAAGCACTTTATTTTTTAGGTGTATCGGAGTAATAATGGCATTTTGGCTGTAATAGAGCGATTCCACAAAAACTTTTGGCAAATTATCTTTACTGAAAAAAGTAGTGGCTGGATTTTTTATCAGCACTTTCAACACCTTATCTTTATTAGCGCTGTAATAAGTATTTTCTTGCAAGTTGCTGTAAGCGATATTTTTGTAAACATGGATTTTTCCAGTGGCTGAGGAATAAGTAAGAAAAAGCGCTTTTTTGCTGGGGATAACTTTTAAAATGCTATTGATTATTTCTTTGGCAATAGTGCCAAGATCTTCGTAAGCGCTTACGGTTTTGCCCGTGCTTATTAAAGTGACTAATTTATTATTGGCATGGTTAAGTCTGTCTTCCAAAATGCTGGCTATATTTTTATATATTTTGTCGGACAAGGAATGATTTTTTTTAATTAAGCTGTGCCAGTTGTATACGGATAACTCCCAAGTTTCCAATTCTTCACTGGCCACTCGTAGATTATAAAGGTGCGAAGTATTTTTAGCTATCAGCGCCATTTCTCCCAAAGCGTCGCCATTTTTAAATAGGGCAATAGTTTCACTGATTTCAGTTTCTAAGGCCACCAGACCGTTTTTAATGATGATAATTTTATCTCTGGCTTTTCCTTTTTTGAAAATAAAATTAG
>JAUYFP010000050.1 GCA_030690875.1 bacterium
CAAGCCCCAATGCTTGGCATTGGGGTATTCATAATTCTTGACAAAATTTACAAAAAATATTAGTATATCTTTCTGTAAAGTTCCCTACAAGTCAAAACCCCAAACTCAAAGGAGTGAGTTCATGCCACTTGAATTTCAGCTTCTGTCCCTCATTGAGTTGCGCCACTATGTTCGCCAGCTCAATGAGCGTGCCCATCCGGGATTTGTTTTTCGCATCTGGTTGCAGTGCATGTACCAAATCAATGTCGGCCTTAGCTGGAGACAAATTGGCATAAGCGAAAGCGATGTGCTCTTACTCCTGCATATCTGTCATCGGAATCAAGTAATTCATGAACTCAGGGCTATCTTAGCCAAAAACGAATATACTCCCTTGAATTTTGACGATGCTGAAAAACTCAGCTACATTCTTGATGAAATTGAGCGTTGCCACATTGACTGGCATAAGCTCCCTGTTTCCAAGAACGTGCTGATAGAAATTATCGACGTAGCCGCTTGCGGCTATGAACACTGCTGTCAACAGACAGCTTAGAACCACCTCGCGGGCCTGCCTCGCCGAACGCGAGTCAAGGCGGGCCTGCTCCAAACTTCCACTACTGGGAGGGAGCAGGCCTAATTTTTTTTACAAACAAAAATACCCCCTCTCACTCTCCCCCTAATTTAGGGGGAGATGCCCCTGCCTTGCCGGCAGGCAGGTGTAAGGACAGAAGGAGTATTATTTAAATTATTTAACTTTTATTCTTTTTTCATTATTTCAGTGGCCACACTTTGCGGTACCTGACTGTATTTGGCAAATTCCATGGAATAGCTAGCTCGGCCCTGAGTCATAGATCTAAGAGAAGTGGCATAGCCAAACATCTCTGACAAGGGCACTTCCGCATCAATGACCTTAGCGCCAACTCGATCGCTCATTTCATGAACCTGACCTCGCTTGGAATTCAAATCACCAATAACATCTCCCATATATTGTTCTGGAGTAACTACTTCCACTTTCATCACTGGCTCCAAAATAACTGGGCTGGCTTTTCTAAAAGCTTCTTTGAAAGCCATAGAGCCCGCTACTTTGAAAGCGGCTTCTGAAGAGTCAACGTCATGATAACTGCCATCAAAAACAGCGGCTTTCAAATCCTGAATTGGATAGCCAGCCAAGATACCATTTTCCATTGCTTCCTTGACGCCTTTGCCAATAGCCGGAATATATTCTTTGGGAATTGTACCGCCTTTTATTTCATCAACAAATTCAAAACCTTTGCCTCTTTCTTGTGGCTCCAATCTCAACCAGCAATGGCCATATTGACCGCGACCGCCTGACTGCTTGATATATTTTCCTTCAGCTTCAGCTGAGGCAGTAATAGTTTCTTTGTAAGCGACTTGTGGCGCGCCAACATTGGCTTCCACTAAAAACTCGCGTTTCATTCTATCAACGATAATGTCCAAATGAAGTTCTCCCATACCACCGATAATAACTTGGTTGGTTTCTTCGTCTGTTCGAACAGTAAAGGTCGGATCTTCTTCAGCCAATTTAGAAAGAGCCAAGCCCATTTTTTCTTGGTCAGCTTTGGTTTTTGGTTCAACAGCCACATGAATAACTGGATCAGGAAAATCCATACTCTCCAGAACCACTTCCCTTTTTTCATCAGTTAAAGTTTGGCCAGTGGTGGTGTCTTTTAATCCGACCACCGCCACAATATCGCCGGTAAAAATTTCACTCAGCTCTTCGCGGTGATTAGCATGCATTCGAAGTATGCGGCTGATTCTTTCTTTTTTATCATTATTGGCGTTTAGGACATAAGAACCAGCATTTAAATGGCCAGCATAAACTCTGACAAAAGTAAGTTTGCCAACGTAAGGGTCAGTCGCTACTTTGAAAGCCAAACCAACAAAAGGATCGCTGTCGCTGGGTTTGATAATAATTTTATTTTCCTCATTATCTGGTTCATGGCCTTCAACTTCCGGTAAATCCAATGGGGATGGTAAAAGGGCAACAATAGCATCCAATAAAAATTGGACACCTTTATTTTTCAAAGCTGAACCGCATAAGATTGGGACCAACTTATTGGCAATCACTGCCTGTCGTAAAACTTTTTTGAGTGATATAATATCCGGCTCTTCGCCATTGAGATATTTTTCCAGTAAAACTTCATCATGTTCAACTATGGCTTCAATCAATTTAGCGCGGTATTCCTCTACCTTATCTTTTAAATCATCAGGAATGTCGCGTTTTTCAAATTGCTTGCCGTCTTCATCCAGATAAAACCAAGCTTCGCGCTCCAGCAAATTTATAATACCCTGAAAAGTTTCAGCCGCGCCGATTGGCAATTGCATTGGGTAAGCATCTTTGGTAAGCCGTTGATAAATAGTATCCAAATCAAAATAAAAATTAGCGCCCATTCTATCCATTTTGTTGATAAAGGCGATTCTCGGCACATGATATTTATCGGCCTGACGCCAGACAGTTTCTGATTGCGGTTCTACACCAGCCACACCATCAAAAATAACCACACCGCCATCCAAAACTCGGAGTGATCTTTCCACTTCTACGGTAAAGTCAACGTGACCCGGAGTATCAATAATATTGATATTAGCTTTATCTCCACCCAGCCAATCTGGCAAATTCCAAAAACAAGTGGTAGCGGCTGAGGTAATAGTAATACCTCTTTCTTTTTCCTGCTCCATCCAGTCCATTTCCGCTTGGCCTTCATGAACTTCACCGATTTTGTGTTTTTTACCAGTATAAAAAAGTATACGCTCGGAAACCGTAGTTTTACCAGCGTCAATATGAGCAATAATTCCTATATTTCTTATTTTTTCAAGTGGATGCCTAACCATACTGTTTAGCTTATAGCTTATGACTCAATTAGCGCCAATAAGCTTAATTTTAATTAATACTATTTTAAATCATAAAAGCTAACAGCCATTAGCCATCAGCTATATGCTATCAACCAATTAAGCAAAATGAGCAAAAGCTTTGTTGGCTTCAGCCATCTTTTGCACGTCTTCACGTTTTTTCATGGCTACACCTTCGCCTTTGGCCGCGGCCATCAGCTCTTCAGCTAATTTATTTATCATGGAAGTGCCTTTGCGACTGCTAGCGCCTTCAATAATCCAGCGATGAGCCAAGGTGGCTTTCCTGTCTCCCATGACAACAATCGGCACTTGATAGTTAGCTCCGCCAATTCTCTTTCCTTTGACTTCCAAATTAGGAGCAACATTTCTCATAGCGGCGTCGTAAACATCAACTGGATCTTGCTTGGTTTTTTCCGATATATAATCAAAAGCGCCATAAACAATTTTTTGGGCAGTGGTTTTTTTGCCACGCTCCATTATTTTGTTTATCAATTTGGCAATATCAAGCCTTCGAAATTTTGGATCCGGACTAATGCGTCTTTTGGTAACTGGTTTTCCTCTCATAATATTTTAATTCCTAAATTTAATTTTATTATTTGGCCTTGGAAGCTTTTTCTCGCTTAGTTCCATAAAGTGATCGGCCTTGTTTTCTTTTTTGCACGCCTTGAGTATCAAAAACACCGCGGACAATATGATAACGAACGCCCGGTAAATCTTTTACCCTGCCACCTCTAATCATCACAATGCTGTGTTCCTGCAAGTTGTGTCCTTCGCCGGGAATATAAGCTGTTACTTCCATGCCATTGGACAACCTGACTCTGGCGATTTTTCTCAAAGCGGAGTTAGGTTTTTTTGGCGTAGTAGTGGTAACTTTAAGACAAACACCACGCTTAAAAGGAGCGCCGGCAGGTAACTCGTGTTTTCGTCTTCGCAAAGTATTAAACACCGTCTTTAAAGCCGGAGTAGTACTTTTTCTCCTTTGTTCTTTTCTTGGTTTTTTCAACAATTGATTGACTGTTGGCATGAAATTTTGATAATTGTTTTATAAAAAATTATTTAAAGCTAAAAAAGCCTTAAAATGCCTCCATAAAATAGCATAAAAAAATAGATAAGTCAAGAACTTGGAGCGGTTTATAAACAATATTTCAATAAATATTTATTTTGTAAATTTTCTTAATAAAAAATGCGAGCCCCTGTTTACTTTTTGACACAGGGGCTCGAGATCTAATGTGGACAGATGAAGGTCATCATGGCCTTCTCCTTTCCAGCGGTTACGCCAGATGAATCTGGCTGTGAAAAAGGGCGGGAAACTTAAATTTAATATATAATTTTAGCATACATTACATATTTTGTCAATAGTAACTGACAAAGTTTTTATAATTTAAGCTAATATTAGCCCCGTTTAGAAATTTACCAGCAGATAATTAATGCTGAAAATTCATTAATGAAGGAGTAGCAATTTTAGGGCTAAGAAAGTGAAAAACTAAAGATAATTTCTAATGGGGTTAGCCCCGTTTAGAAATTTACCAGCAGATAATTAATGCTGAAAATTTAGAAATTAAGGGCTAGCAATTTTACGGATAATAAAGTGAAAAACTAAAGAGAATTTCTAATGGGGATAACAAAAATTAAAAGAAAAAAGAGATTAGATTCACAAAAAAGTCAAAAATATGGCCAAAAATGTTTATGCCAGCAAAATTATCCAAAATTATCAAAGCAAATAATACCCATGGCCCGTTGACTATCAATTTTCTCTTAAAATCATCATATTTAGCCGGTAAAACAGCAAATAAAATCTTAGAGCCGTCAAGCGGTGGAATAGGTATAAGATTAAAAACTCCTAGAATTAAATTGATAAATATCAAATAAAATAAAAAAGAAAATAGCAAACTATCAACTGCTAAAAAATTGGCCAAAAAGTTGGCAATAATTATAAAAATAGCCACACTAATAAAATTGGATAATGGTCCAGCTAAAGAAACAGCGGCTGACCCCCATTTGTGCCAGCGCAAATTGTAAGTATTTACTGGTACTGGCTTGCCCCAGCCAAAGCCAGCCAACAAAAGCATTAGAGTACCAAAAATTTCCATATGAGCCAAAGGGTTCAAAGTCAAACGGCCGTTGTATTTGGCAGTGCTATCCCCCAAATAAGTAGCGGCCAAAGCATGGGAAAACTCATGAATGGTCAAGGCATAAACAATGCCCAGCACGGCAATAATAAATATTTCTGGTGAACTAAAAAGCGTATTTATGAGCATATTATCTTTGACAAAAATTATTATTTATGTTAACGTTTGCTAACGTCTGATATTTATTATAGCTTAATTAATATATCATAGCAAAAATATGTCCAAGGTATGTGAAATCTGCAATCGCAAAGCAGTCACCGGCAATGCGCGTAGCCATTCCAATATCGCCAGCAAAAGGCTGATGAATTTGAATTTGCAAAGTAAAAAAGTAAACGGACACAAAATAACTGTTTGCACTTCCTGCTTAAAGACTTCCAAAAAAATCCAAAAAGATAAAACTATCTAAATACCCCCTCTTTTTCTCCCCCTAAATTAGGGGGAGATGTCCCGATCTCTCGGCCCTGAGCTCGAGGCCGAAGGGGCAAGGTTGAAGGACAGAGGGGGTATTTTTTATTTCTAAAAATCGACCTTCGAGGTCGAAAAAAACAAAAAGGCGTTTGTATAGTTACGAAAACTTATAAAACACCTTCTTGCTAGCCATGTCTAAGCATTTAGTTTTCGCTTACTGATTATGACTACGTAGCCCTTTTGATTCCCAAAAATGTTGACCCCTTTCTAATAGGGTGGCGCTCGCAATCCGAAAGCCACAGCTACGGATAATATAGAGCTCCAAAACAATAGTGTTGTAGAGTCACATATTGTCTGGAAAATGGACTACACATTCAATATAGCACTTTTAAAAAATACTGACAAATCAAAAACAAGTTGATAAAACCAGTCAAACAAAAAAGAGCTAAAACTAGCTCTTTTTAATTTTAATCTATAAATCGTTTATAATTAAATACTACTTTACGATCACCAAACCAATGTTTAATCTCGTGCTCGGCTTCTTGAGGTGTTTCGGAAGCATGAATTAGATTCATTACTGCCCTCTTTTCACTATTGGCCACAGCTGGAGAGTCAGCAGAAAAATCACCACGGATAGTTCCCATATCAGCTGTGCTGGGAATAGTAGCGCCACATATTTTTCTAACCATATCCACCGCGTGTATGCCTTCTACTACCATGCGCACCAATGGAGCTGAAGTCATGTATTCAACCAACCAAACGCGAACCATTTTGCCAATTTCATAATCTTTGTCAGTGCCCAAAGCTTTCAGAGGATTAATACCATATTTCTCATAAGTGCCAAGTGTTTTCTGACCTAAGCGAGCAATCCACTCTTTACTCTTGGGATAATGTTCGTCAATTTGTTTTACAGTCGGCTGAAACATTTCCAAAGCCACTACTTTTAAATCCCTCTGTTCAAA
>JAUYFP010000052.1 GCA_030690875.1 bacterium
GGCCACGAAAAATAATGCCCGCGGCCACAATCGGCCCGGCCAGTGGTCCGCGACCAGCTTCATCAATACCAATAATATATTTACTCATGCTTATATCTTATACTCTTTGACAACAAAAATAAATAACCGCTATAATACTAGACAAACGATTGCACCTTACAACAGGAAAGGAGTAAGCAATGGGACAAGCGCTCAAAAAAGACTCTGTTTTCCTCAAACATCCACCTCGGGATCATTTTGATTTCAACGATTTGCTTCTTTGTGTGCTCTGGCAAACTCCAGAACTTTACTATTTGGAAGAGGGACAAGCAATAGCCACTAATCTTTTCTTTAATGACTGTTCAGAGTTACATCCATATTTTGCTCTTTTGAAGCAAAGAGCCTTAGAGGAAATAGAGTTAGAGGAGTCTCTGGCTGAGGATATCCTAAACGGAGAGGAAACACTATCTATAGCTGACCGAGACATTGATTGTAATGAATATGGTTCATTGGAAGAGCAGTTTGAGTTGGGTGGTATAACCATAGATTTTGGCTTTATCATCATTTGTCTACCGAGCTCAGTCTTGGTATTCACTCCTTGGAATACACCTGAGGGAAATGAAAATAAAATGTTAGATGGTTTTGATCTCAAAGCCTCTAATATCCCCCGCGTGCCTATCACCTGTCAATGGAGTTACCCATCATAAAACACCCCGCATCCGCCACTGCATTTGCAGAGCGAGGTCGGGGTGTTTTTCTTTTTTAATCAATTAAAATTTAATTTCTGATTTTAGAAGCAGATTCTATCCTAGCCAAGGCCAGCATAAAGGCGGCCGTTCGCAAATCTGTTTTATGCTCTTTGGCCATTTGCAGAATAGCTTGAAAAGATGGAATCATTCTTTCACGCAATTCGCTATCTACTTCTTCCTCACTCCAATAATTATTGGAAATGTTTTGTAACCACTCAAAATAGGAAACTGTTACTCCGCCGGCATTGGCCAAAACATCCGGCACGAGCAATATTCCTTTGTTGTACAAAATTTCATCAGCTTCCGGACTAGTTGGTCCATTAGCCAATTCCAAAACTATTTTGGCTTTTATATTGTCAGCGTTATCTTTGCTAATTTGATTTTCCAAAGCCGCCGGAATAAGAATATCCACATCTAGAGCAAAAAATTCCTCTTTACTTATTTCTTTGCTATTTTCAAAACCAGACAAAGCGCCACTATTTTTTTTGTATTCAAATACTTTATCTATATCCAAACCTTTATCATTGTAAATAATGGATTTGGAATCAGCCAAAGCCACTATTTTGTAGCCAGCTTTAAAAAGCAATTTAGCCATCACCGAACCAGCATTGCCAAAACCTTGAATAGCCACTTGGCTTTTTTTCGGCTCTAAATCTTTTTCTTTTATGGCTTCAGACAAAACATAAAACCCACCCGTGGCTGTGGCCACATCACGGCCTTTTGATCCGCCATATTCCAAGGGCTTGCCAGTTACCACTCCTAAAGACGGCTTACCAGCCAGCTGGCCGTATTCATCAGCCATCCAAGCCATAATTTGGGGCGTAGTATAGACATCCGGAGCTGGCACATCAATTTCCGGACCAATCACTGGCTTAAAAGCTCTAATCCAAGCTCTGGATAACCTTTCTGTTTCTGCCAGCGACAAAGATTTGGGATCAACCACTACTCCGCCTTTGCCACCACCCATGGGAATATCCACTACCGCGCATTTTATAGTCATCCAAAAAGCCAAGGCCTTTACTTCATCCAAATCCACTTGCGGATGAAACCTAATACCGCCTTTGTATGGTCCGCGAGCGCTATTGTACTGCACTCTATAAGCCTGAAAAATCCGCAAACTGCCATCATCCATTTTCACTGGCAATGAGGCCATAATCACTCTTTCTGGAGCTGATAGTTTGGCCAGTACATCTTTATCCAAATTTATTAGCTGAGAGGCCTTTTCCAATTGCCTCATCGCATTGTCATATGCGTTCATATAATTTAGTTACAAGTTAAAAGTTCCAAGTTCCAAGTTCCACCCAAAAAATCATTTCTTAGGCGTCCAGTCTGGTGTTAGTGGTTTGCCACCTTGTAGATAGCGATAAGCTTGCAAAGCCGCTTTACAACCTTCACCAGCGGAAATCACTGCTTGTTTATAGCTAATTTCTGTAATATCTCCGGCAGAAAATACTCCTTTAATATTGGTTTCGTTATCCTTATTGATCATCACTTCTCCTTTGTCAGTCAAACCCAAACCCAAAGTATTTAGCCAATCGCTTTTAGCCACATGACCTATTTCTATAAATATGCCATCAATGGTTATCGTATGTTCCTGACCATCTTTAGTTTGATAAACAAAAGCTTCAACTTTATTTGTTCCTTTTATTTCTTTGCCAACTCCACCAAAAATAATTTCCACATTTTCCGCTGACTGAACTTGCTCTATGAGAACCTGTTCACCACGAAAAGCATCACCGCGAAGGAGCATATAAACTTTTTTGGCAATTTTGGACATGTACTCGGCCGCATCCAAGGCCGCATTGCCACCACCCACAACCACTACTTCTTTGCCCCGATAAAGAGGCCCGTCGCAAGTAGCGCAATAGGTCACTCCCCGACCGGTCAATTCTTTTTCTCCGGGAATATCCAAAGTGCGTGGCGTCAAACCAAAAGCCAAAATAATTGCCTTGGCTTTGATATTTTTATTGCTGGAAGTTTTTACCAAAAAACCATCGGCTGTCTGGCTGATATTTTCCACGCCTTCAAATAAAAATTCCGCGCCGGTTTTACTGGCTTGCTCTTGAAATTTTTGCGATAATTCTAAACCCCCGATTGTTTCAAAACCCGGATAATTTTCCACATCATCGGTCAAAGATAATTGACCGCCGATATCTTTGGAAATAACCAGAGTTTTCAAAGCGCGACGGGAAGTATAAATAGCGGCTGTTAGTCCGGCCGGACCAGCCCCGACTATTACTACCTCATAAATAGTATTTTCCATGGCCTTTTATTTTAAACTTTTATCAATTATGCTTAGCAACGTTTCTTTGCTTTGCAAACCAATCATGGTTTCTGTTACTTTTCCGTTTTTAAAAATTTTAAGCGTGGGAATGCTCATCACTTCATGCTCCTGAGACTTGCCTGGATTTTCATCCACATTTAACTTAGCAATTTTTACATCCACTTTATCTTTTAAAGTCTCGGCTAATTGCTCAATAATCGGCCCCTGCATTTTACAAGGCCCGCACCAAGGCGCCCAAAAATCCACCAAAACCAGGCCAGAAAAATTTTTTACTTCTTGATCAAAATTCTGATCGTTAATTTCTAAAACCATATTTTTTATAATTAATTATTAATGTTTAAGTAACATCAAATAATACTTTTATTAATTTTGATAACTCTTTTTTATCAATGACGCGCTGACCGTCATAACAACCGCTTATCTTATCGTCGATCAGCGACTTGCTCAGCGAATCCATAGAAGCGCGCGCCGCCTTAATAACGCGGGCGATTTCTTCAATATTTCTTTTTTCATTATACATTTTTTCCACAGACCGAACTTGGCCTTCAATTCTATGAAGTTGAGAAATTATTTTTTCTGGACAGCAGGTTTTTTTCATAACATACCCTATGGGGGTATATTATCATATTTTCAAAAATGTGTCAAATAAAAAACCAACCTTCGAGGTTAACCTCGAAGGTTGGTTTTAAACAAAAAGAAAAACCCCGCCACGTTTTTAGGCGTCGCGAGGTAAGTGAAAAGACTGTCGTCAACTGGGAATCGCAAAAACCGAATGGCCCCTGCCCTTACGACAAGGACATTGGGAATCGTGATTTCCTTTTTGGATCAAGAAATTAACTGCACCAAATAAACATTTAGCCATTTGCGGAACCAAATTGGTCATAACCTCTGTAACCGTTGAGCCGTCATCGGTGGCTGGAGCGAAGTTGGAAACGCCACAAACCAAGCCATAGGGTATAGATAATTCTCCGGCCAAAACCGCCTCGGGGTAGGCCGTAGGCATACCCACTAGATGTACACCATCCCTAACCCGAATTTTCATTTGCCACCTTGTCTCAAAAGCAGGCCCAGTAATACTGTTGGCCAAAACAAACCTCATAACAGGCATAGAGTCTTCTCCTCTTAATGCTTCACACAAATGCGGGCAGAATGGATAATCCAGTGGTCGATGGAAAATCGGCGAACTGTTAGAATAATTAGCAAAGGTATAGGCCTCCTGTACATAATTAATCGCCTCTGTAGGAATAACTAAATCTCCTACCTTGAACCAGTTTCCAAGGCGAATTGCCCCCACGGCTGAGCTAGCCAATATAGCATCACAGTGACAAATTTGACCCAAAACATACATATAAGCCTGCCGATTGAGCTGGTGAGGCAAAAGAAATCTACCAGAATTGTTATGCCGATCCAAAAAAAATATTTTGTGCCCCTGATAATCAAAACTTAAATAGTTTACTGGCCCGCCATAAGGAGTTTCAATGCTTTTAGCCTCAGCTGATGAGCTGATTTGACTAAAAAGCATCTCCATGCCCGTTCCACCTATGATTCCGAAGTTCATAATTCAGTCTCCTTGTTAAGGTACATCTCGCACAACTAAGACCCAAATATCTAACTATAAAATTAAATATGTGTCAAATAAAAAAACGACCTTCGAGGTCGTGGCACAAGTCTAAGCGCTGAGGCCATAATCATAAATATATTGAAAAGAACTTAAAATTATAGCTTTTTAACAGATTTTGTCAAGGAAATATACCCCCTCTTTTTCTCCCCCTAATTTAGGGGGAGATGTCCCTGCCTTGCCGGCAGGCAGGCGTGAGGACAGAGGGGGTATCTGTAATTAGTGAAGTCTTTATCCCACCAAAAAAACAGCCCTAGAAAAGGCGTTTATGATTAAACACTAGTGAAAAATTAAGTTTTCTTTTAGAAATGCCCCTACTGAAATTACTCTTATTTTAGCTAATTTATTCAAATTTCTGGTGTCCCTGAGAGGAATCTCACCCCGCCCTATCTGGTCCCCTCGCCAGGAATCGAACCTGGATCCAGAGCTTAGGAGTCTCTTGTTCTATCCATTGAACTACGAGAGGTACAAATAGGGCGGGGCCTTAGGAGAGCCCTTGTTCCCCGCCTACCACGGCTTCACCGAAGGCGATGGCGGGCAGGTATCCATTGCCACCGCCGACGCGCGAAGCGCTTTGGTGGGGTCCCACCACAGGCGGGAAACTACAAGGACTTTAATAAAATGATAAAATTCCGCTTTTCTTGATATTTATTAGAATATATTTTATCTTAGCCAAAATATTGTGTCGTAATATATATTTTTTGGCTTTTGACAAATTTTTCGCTAAAATTACTACTTTATTCAACAAATATATTTTCCAACTAGTCTATTTTAATATACTCAGCCAAAAAAGTCCATAATAGGCAGTTTGAGTCAATTTTTCCCCTTTACATTTACGCTTATTTTCGTTAATATATAGGGGTAAATTCTCCAAAATTAAATCATAAGATAATATAGAAAATATGTTTAACAAGAACCAAGCTAGCGCGCCTAATAATAAAAGTATTGAAACAATTATTGGCCCCTCAGTCAAAGTAGAGGGCGATTTCAAAGGCGAAGGCGATTTGATAATTGAGGGTACTTTAATTGGTAGTTTAAAGACCAAAAATAACCTAAAAATAGGCCAAAATGCCTTTGTTCAGGCCAGTGTTAGCGCAAATAATGCCTTTATTTCCGGCCGAGTAAAGGGCAATATTAATGTCAAAGGTAAGCTAGAACTAAGTGACACAGCGGTTATTTTAGGTGATATCAAAGCTCAAGTGCTTTCGATTGAAAGTGGTGCCATGATTAAAGGCAATATTGATATGCCAATCGCTAACCTCAGCCACCCAGAAGAAAGTTTGGAAACCAAGTCTAAAACAGACAAAGAAGAAAAAATTGAAGCCGAGGAGTCCAACGAAAACAAATAACCAAGGAGTTTTTGTATTTATACATCTACGACTCCTTTCTCATTGATAAAAAATATACCGACATCTTGTTAAAATTTGAAAAACGAATTACTGATTTGGGGATCAAAGGGAAAATAGCTCGCTTGTCTGTTCTCAAAAATATGAAGGAGCTGATAACTGACGGCGTAAAGGAAGGAGTTCATACAGTCGTTGCCATTGGCAACGCTCAGACTTTTGCCAAGGTGATAAACATCGTGGCTGATCTTGATCTTACCTTAGGACTTATACCAATAGACAACAACAATCCGATTGCTAAAATTCTTGGCATACCGCCAAAAGATTTAGCTTGTGATGTTTTGGCTTCCCGAATAATAAAAAAAATTGATCTGGGAAAGATAAATAATCATTATTTTATCAACACCGCGGAAATTGAAAACGGCGATGTGGTGATAGAGTATGATGATTTCAAAGTAGAACCAACAACCAACGAGCATAGTATTATTCTTTACAACTTTGCTAGCGATGGAAATATTTTTAATTCTAGTCCAGTGGACGGAATATTAGAAGCCGTAATTACACCCATTAGATCCACTTTATTTGGCAAGAAAAAAATCTCCGGCACAGTTTTGCCTTTTACTAAAATAAAAATCAATAGTAATCAAGAAGAACAAATTGCTATTTTGACTGACCAGCAAATTATTATGAAAACTCCGGCGGAAATCAGCGTCTCTCCACAAAAATTAAAAATAATCGTTGGTAGTGAAAGAAGTTTTGATTAAAAAAACAATCCTTAGCGCAAGCAAAAAACCCTATAAATAAAGGGTTTTTTAGTTAGCGCGGAAAAAGTGTATAAATGTTTTATCCAGTATTTTTTATAAAATATTAGGCCTTAAAAAATGTCTGATCCTATGCTTTTTTTTCTACTATTTCCGCATTTACTTTATTTGATTTCTTACGCAAAACAAAATATTGTTGAACAATGGAAAATAAAGTTGTTAGCAACCAATAAAAAGTTAAGCCAGCTGGAAAACGCGAACCAATAAAAATAGTAAATAATGGTAAGAGATAAAGCATCTGACTGTTAATGGAAGCGCTTATTCCCGTAGCTTGCTTTTTTGACATCAGCATTTTTGATTGCCAGAACTGCGCCAAACCAGCGAGTATGGCCACAATCCAACTATTTTGCGCTAAATCAAAAAATCCAAAAGCCAATGGTTCCAAAACTCCCGGATTAGTAACAAAAGGATAAAGCGCGTTCATTGAATCGGCCTTGGTCAGTCCGTCAAAAAACACTCGGTAAATTGCAAACAAAAATGGTAACTGAATAAGCATTGGCAAACAAGAAGCAAAAGGATTTATTTTTTTATCTTTGTAAAGCGCCATTAAAGCTGGCCCCATTTTTTCCTTGTCGTTTTTATGCTCGGTTTTTATTTTATCAATCTCCGGCTGAATGCTGGCCAATTCTTTTTGCGCCTTAATGGATTTTTTTGAAGGAATATATAAGAGCAATCTAATAATCAAAGTCAGGGCAATAATCGCCAAACCCAAATCATGGCCCGGCAAATTATTATAAAGCCAAACCAGCAAGTTAAAAATTGGTTGATAAAAAATTGTAAAAAATAGTCCCATAGTTTTATTTATTTCAAAGGATCAAAACCACCTGAAGACAGGGGATTACAGCGAATTATCCGCCAAAATGCCTTTAAACCGCCTTTAATAACTCCGTGTTTTTCTATGGCTTGATAACCATATTCTGAACAATGAGGATAATAACGGCAAAATCCTTGCGGATAGCGGACCTTAAACCAACCACTATCTGGTGAAAGGGTTTTTTGGTAAATCCTAATTAATTTTAATAATATTTTAGCTAACATTAGCTTAATTATAAATTTTAATCTTACTTAGGGCAAAAGCCATTTGTTTTTTTATCTGAGGAAAATCCAGCAACAAGGCCTGTTTTTTGGCGATTACCAAAACTGAATATCCGGGGCTAATCTTAGGCAAAAACGCCCGAATTGTTTCTCTCAAACGACGCGTTAAACGGTTTCTTACTACTGCTCTTTTGTCCACTTTAGTAGAAACAACAAAGGCAAATTTGCTGATATTTTCCTTATTTTGGTAGTATTTTATAATAAATTCCGGTAAAAAAAAGCTTTTGCCCTGCTTAGCTAGGTCTTTTATTTCTGAATCTTTATTTAATCTATTAACACGAGGCAACATTATTGCCTTTATGGTTAAATGAAACTAGACGCTGAGTCTAGCTCTTTTTTTAGTTCGCCTTTTTTTCAAAACCCTTCTTCCGGTTGGGCTAGACATTCTAGAGCGAAAGCCGTGACTTTTGGCTCTTTTTCGCTTTTTTGGTTGGTAAGTTCTCTTGGTCATAGCACAAGTATATTTTTTAAATTTTAACTTAGCAAAGATAACATATTTACAATTATTTTTCAAGTTTGTATAATAAGAAAAAGTTATCCACAATTATCAACAGCTTGTGAACAACTTGTAAACGCGCCCGTCATTCAAGTAAAAATCGTTTTGTGTTATAGTTGTATAGTAACTATTTTTAGGCAAAAAATAAAAAATATGGAGGATCAGGAAAAGCTTTGGCAAAATGTCCTAGGCGAACTAGAAATTATAATTACTAAAGCCAGTTTTACCACTTGGTTTAAGAATACCTTTATTTTGGAAATTAGCAATGACCAAATAATCATTGGCGTACCCAGCGCTTTTGTCAAAACTTGGCTGGAAAAGAAGCATAATGACAGTATTTTAAATGCCTTAGAAAAGGTTTTATCAAAAAGTAATCTACAAGTTATCTACAAGGTGGCAAACAAGGATAAAGTTTCTAATGTTAGCCAAAAAATTAATTCCCAGCCAATGCCCGAACCTAAACTTGTGCATAACTTTAACAACAGCAAACCCAATAATAAATTCGGCTTAAACCCTTATTATACTTTTAGCTCTTTTATTGTTGGTCCGGGTAATGAATTGGCTCAAGCCGCCGCGCATGCTGCTGCCCAAAAGCCGGGCGCTATTTACAACCCTTTATTCATCTACGGAGGTGTTGGTTTGGGTAAAACTCACCTAGTTCAGGCAGTTGGTAACTATATTTTATCCAAAGACAGCACAAAAAAAATCCTCTATATAAACAGCGAAAAGTTCACCAATGACTTCATTTTTGCCATAAAATCAGGCCAAACTGAGAAATTCAAAGAAATTTATCGTAGTGTTGATGTGCTTTTAATTGACGATATCCAGTTTATTGCTGGTAAAGAGCAAACTCAAGAAGAGTTTTTCCATACTTTCAATGCTCTACACCAAAACAATAAACAAATAGTGCTTTCCTCGGATCGACCACCAAAAGCCATCCAAGAAGTGGAAAATCGCCTAATTTCCCGCTTTGAATGGGGTATGATTGCTGATATTTCTTCACCTGATTTAGAAACCAGAGTGGCTATTTTAGAGTTAAAATGCCAAGAAAAAAACTATAGTTTAGCGCCAGAAATTATCCATTATATTGCCGAAACCATTCAGGAAAACATCCGCGAGCTAGAAGGCGCTTTAAATAGAATAGTGGCTATCCACCAGTTAAACGGCGCCAGCCCCAGTATTGAAAGCGTAAGGTCAATTTTGGGTGGAATTTCCATTAACCCTAGAAAAGCCGGCTTAACACCTAAAAAACTTATTCATATTATTGCCAGTTTTTATGATATTAGCTTAGATTCTCTTTTGGGCTCGAGCCGCAAAAAAGAATTAGTGGTACCCAGACAAATTGCTATGTTTCTGATGCGGGAAGAGCTAAAATCGTCTTACCCCAACATTGGCCAAGAAATAGGTGGTAGGGATCACACTACCGCTATGCACGCCTGTTTTAAAATTTCCGAATTAGTAAATAATGACGAAAAAATAAAAAATGATATTGGTGTTTTGAAGCAAAAATTCTATGAGTAGAAGCTGAGTAAAAATTGTTTATAAGTCCTAAAAAATTCTGTTGATAAATAACACTTATCCACTAAAAAATTATTAAAATAAATTTATCAACAGAAAATAAAATTTTATCCCTAGTTTTTTTAACTGCTTATCAACAGAAAAATTAACAAATAAAAACAAAATTTCCTAGACTTTCCCCTAATAATTCCTCTACTTACCCACATATCAACAAGCTCTATCTACTACTTCTTAATTAAATATATAACTAACTAATAATTATATGAAGATAGTTTGCACACAGGAAAATTTAAATAAGGGATTGGCCTTAGTATCCAA
>JAUYFP010000056.1 GCA_030690875.1 bacterium
TAAATTTATAATTCTTTTCCCAATACTTCCCAATCTATATATTCACCTTCTTTTATATTATACTTAGTTAACTCAAAATTTGGCTTAGTAATGTCAAAGGAAATAAATTTGTCCTGATCTATCAAATAAATTTCATTCCAAGCGTGTTTCATGTTGGGATTATTTTTTATGTATTTGCCATCAATTAGCTTGGTTGGAATTCCTAATGTTCTAAATATAGAAGCAACCACTGTGGCCAGCGAACCGCAAGAATATTGTCTTTTATCAAACACCACTTTGGCGGAAGTAAAACGAGATATTTTAAAATCATTGACTACATTTACTTTATGCAGTTCTGGATCAAATTCCTGTTTGATCACTTTAAAAATTTTATGGACAGCATCTTTATCAATTTTCTCTAAAGGCAAAACTTTAATTTTATTCAAAAGTTCTTCTGGACAATCAAGTGTGTATTTACCAAATTTTAAATATTTTTTATTCTCTTCTGTCATAATTCTTTTTTTCCTAACAATATGCTATGATTTATATATAAATTAAGTAAATCATATGGCAAAAAAATTTAGTAAAAACGTTAAATTAGTTTTGGATATTCTTGAAAATGAAGTAAAGGGAAATGTGCTTGGCGCTATGAAAAAATTGCACCCCCATTATACTATGACCTGGGTTTACCAAAGTAGTAAAGGCCAACTTTTCCCTAGTGCTCGTAAAATATCTGCCAAGGATCTAGAAAAGGTTTATAAGATAAAAGATAGGCATTATGACATCAAAAACATTGCTGAAGGGAAAAATTTGGTAATGGTGGAAATGGTAGAAAGCTACACTGATCCAAAAACTAAGAAAAAATTTCGCACGCCTCTGGTGATAGTATTAGAGTTGATAAACAATAAGATTAAAACCGGCCGACACTACTGTGATCCAAAGCTGTCATATTTATACCTTAGTAAAAAAGAAGTAAACAAGGTTTTTAAAAAATAATTATATCCTCGGTAGCTAGTATTCCATAGCTACCGAGGAGCTTTGTTCAGGCGTTGACCCGAACGCTGGTAGTCATGACCATCGAAGGTCTGGAGTCGTGAGCGTACCACAATTCCGTGGAGAGCAGACTCGACGCCAGGAAATCCTGGCTAAAGCTACCCCACAGGGTGTAGAGCTCGGCGAAAGCCAGCCGGATGTTGCCCTCACGGTTCTCCTCGAGAACCAGATTGACTTCACCCAGCTGTGCAGGCTGCTCGAGCAGATTGACCTGCTGCCGCAGCGCCTCGGTCTTGAGGCGCAGAGACCGGATCATCTCCTCGAAGTAGTCGAGCATCTTGTAGAAACCACCGTCGGTCATGATCTGACAGACATGGCCCCAGCTCTGCTGCCGTAGCATCCCGCGACTTGCGAATTGATGCCCCAGTTCAACCAGATCCAGCTCCTGCAGAGTCGGCAGATCCCGATAACAGAGAGCCCCCATCAGGTCACGCAGCTCCTGGCAGTCAGTCAGAGCCTGCCGTAGAGAGGCATCCGAAGACACCAGATGATCACAGACTGCGCTCAATGGACTGCACTCATTGGCAAACTCAGCCAAAAGCACATCCTCCAAAGCCACATTGCCCAGCTCTACATAGGCATAGGCCAAGCTCAGGCTACGAGACAGCTTGGTCGAAGAGCCTAAATATGAACTACAGGGTTGATGATTCATTCCGCCCATTTCACTTCGCTCCTTAGTTAAGGATTGGTTTCTCACTGAAGTGGTTCTATCAAACTATATTATTTCACTCCTTTCTAGCTCGGGTTTTTGGTTTTGGATCAAAAGATTATTTTGACCCTAGATTTAAAGAACCCTATCCACAGCCGTCTATCTTTATAGCCGTCGCTATATTGATAGCCGTCTAGTGTTTCTAGATTAAATATAGAGCAAAAAAAAATAGCTGTCAAGAATTATGAATACCCCAATGCCAAGCATTGGGGTCTGACGCGAAGGAGGGTCACAACTACAGATATTAAAAAAACCGCCCACTACTGCATCTGCAGAACAAGACGGTTTAAAAAATAATATTTATTTAGCTGATGAAAGTTTTACTCTATTTTCTAATTGCTGGAATTCAAACCTACTTACTTTATCCCCTAAGGCAAGCTTGATATCTTTCTGGCCTTGTTCTAAAACATCAAAACGATAATCTATGGCCACAAATAATTTGTCATGCTCCTCTAAATGCCTATCAAGGCTGTCAAAACGCTGGTCAACTTTATTAAATCGTTCATCAATCCCATTAAAACTATTTTCCGCGTATTCAACAAAGTGCCTTAATGAATCCGCCAAATCGCTAATTTCCAAGCTATTACTCTTGATATCTTGACTATTGCTCCTGATATCTTGACTATTACTCTTGATATCTTGACTATTTCTTTCAATAATTACCCTACTAGCTTCAATAGCCTTTAAAAGCTCTAAATTACTAATTTCGCTTTTCTTCTTCATAACCTTATTAGTTAAATGATTAAGTTTGTATATTATAAATCAAAAATATTTTATAGTCAAAATTGATTATTATACCTCAGATGATTCCTTTCTATACTCCGGCGCCATTTGCTCATCATCTATTGGCAAAACAAATTGAAATGTCGAGCCCTTGCCTTTGCCTTCGCTTTCTACCCAAATATTTCCGCCGTGCTCCTTGATAATTTTCTGGGCAATAAATAATCCCAAACCCGATCCGCCAGTATGAATTTGGGCCACGCCACTGCCCCTGACAAATTTTCTAAATAAAGTCTTGGCTTCATCGGGATCAATGCCAATGCCGGTGTCTTTAACTTTAAAAATTAATTCTTTGTCATCATGCTCTAATAAAATTTCTATTTTGCCAGTTGGGGTATATTTAATGGAATTATCCACCAAGTTCAAAATCACCTCTCTTAGTTTGTCGCCATCAGCCGAAATAATTGGCGGGGCTTTTTTGGCTTTTTTGTACTCCAATTTTAAGCCCTTTTGCTGAGCCTGATTAGCCAATTCTAATAGGACGCTATCTATCAGCTCATTTATCTGCAAAGGCTTTTTCTCCAGCTTAAAACGGCCGGACTCAATACGGGAGACATTTAAAAATATATTTATAAGCCGAGCGAGCCGAGAAGCGCTTTCAAATAAATTAGCAATAACCTGTTTAATATTGTCCGGTAATTTGCCATAATCACCATCAAGCATCATCGATAAATAGCCCTTCAGAGCCGAGATTGGCGTCCTTAACTGATGCGAGGCAATAGACAAAAATTCTGACTTGGCTTTGTCTAATTCTCGCAGGCGCATATTGGCGTCCTGCAAATCGCGATTGGCTTTTTGCAGAAAATTATACAAACGCAAATTTCGAGAAACTATACCCACCT
>JAUYFP010000002.1 GCA_030690875.1 bacterium
CCTTTTTCGCCAAATTTTTTAACAAAGTTTATCAATTTGCTTCTTTGATTTTGATCAGAGTGTTTATAATAAATTAAAAACCAGCCTTGTTCTCTAAAATCAAGATTATTAAACTTAACATTTGTTTCCTTAAAAAAAGCATCATCATAAAAATTAAAATACGATTCTTTAAATTCTTTTAAATATTTTTCTCTCTCGACCCGTTGCTCACTTGTTTCATCCTTATGCTCCAGAAATAAAGTGCTATAAATAAAATCATGTATTTTTGGTTTTACGGTAACTTCATCATCAGACATTTTCCCTAAATTAAAAAATTTAACTAATATCCTACTATTATCAAATATGCCAACATCCCCTCTAGCTGTTAACCTCTGAGCAAAATAGTTAGGATTATTTAATTCTCCTAGGTCATACATTTTTTCCAAATATTTAACACCGGCACTGGAAATGCCAATATTTCCAAACTCTAAGCGGTATAGCATTGCTGAAGTATGATTGTTATCCCCCTTATTTTTTTGTAAAAGTTTTAACAATTTTTCAGCAGAAACATTAACTCCCAAATTATTGAAGGCCTCCGCTAAAGCATTACTAAAAATTGGGTTTCTACTTTTATCCAAAAAATCTACCAGTAGCCCGATCGTCTGTTCTTGATTGACGGATGTGTCTTTCATTTTATCTAAAATCGCTAAAACTATACGGTGATCCGCATATTCCTCGACTGCCCCACCAATCTCAGCACTACTGTTCATCCTATATTCAAAATTTCCTTGATCTATATTATAAACTGAACTATCTTGGAAGGTGCGAAAAATCATAGAATGAGCAACATTATGGCCCCTAATCCTCCCCCTATCAGCAGTTACACGTTCTCTGGTGAAGCAGCTGTTATACACCTCATTAGACAACATATTGTAATGAATATTTACTAAGGCCATTTTTAAAAATTCTATTTTTTCTTCATCTGATAAGCTCTCAAAATTTTCACCAAACATTGGGTCTACTTGCAAAAAATGATCTCCTCCAAAATTTAAATCACTTGCTTCTTTCAATACTCCAAAATAATCGTCGCTCACCTTACCTAATTTAGTAAAATTTTCTGGCATATAAAAAATGCCATTCTCCAATAATAATTGTGGAGCAATATTTCTTCTTTCAGCAATTTCTAAATACTTCTCTAGTTGTGGAAATCTTACGATAGGTGAAACTTCTGGCTTATGATTAACAGGTGCTACGGATATATTTTTTTCTATTTGTTGAGCAGCTATAGAAAAAAGTTGAAACTCCAAACCATCATAAGCTATTCCCTCTCTATGATTACAAAATAAATCGGTTAGCACCTGTACATCTTCCGGGAAATATTTAAAATATTTATTTGCCATATCTGGCGTCACGGTAAGATACAGGCTCGCCCTAGCGAGTAAGGCAAGTCTTTTGCTTTGGTATTGTTCGTTTAATCCTAGTAAATTATTTTCACTAAAAAAATCTGATGGATTATCGTAATAATTTTCTTGCCATTCTTTCTTTATTTCTTCGCTATCTTTGATTATTAAAAACTCACCAAGTTCATCAAGATTATCTTTTCCTTGATCTCTGGCATCTACTTGATTATCTGGTGGTTGACCCTCTAAATGCTTAATATTCATAATATTTATTAAATATTTTACCGCTCAAAACATCCAAGTTCATTATAACAAAAAAACACCACAATTGGCGAATTTTCTAGAGTGGGTGAGCGGAATTGAAGCACCGACACAAGGATTCTCAATTTTCTGCTCTACCACTGAACTACCGTGGCTAAATGATAACAAATAACACCCAGCGCGATTAGGGTGTTTTTTGGTTGCTTTAAATATTGTCAATTGAAAAGCCAAGGAAATTCTGCTAGACTTATTTTATTATGATTGCCTATATTCAAGGGAAAGTTATCAGGAAAACCCAGAAATCAGCTATAATTTTTACTAATGGCCTTGGTTATGAGGTTTTTTTACCTTTGAAAAATCTAGAAAAGCTTTCTTTGGAAGATCAGATAGAGTTGTTTATCTATTCTTATATCAAAGAAGATGCTTTTGATTTGTATGGTTTTACTAAATACGAAGAGTTGGATTTTTTCAAAAAACTTATTTCTGTTTCCGGCGTTGGCCCAAAAAGCGCGCTTAATATTTTGGCCTTAGCTGAAGTCAATGACTTAAAACGAGCAATTACTAGTGGCGATTCAGCTATGCTCCAGCAAGTTTCCGGCATTGGCAAAAAAATTGCTGAACGGCTGGTGGTAGAGTTAAAAGAAAAATTTATCGGCGATTTAGCCAACTCAACCGAAACAACAAGTAGCGACCGGCAAGTGATTGATGCTCTAATGTCTTTGGGTTATAGGCAGAACGAAGCTAATTTGTTAATTAGAGATTTACCGCCAAAAGGTGATTTGGCTAGTCGCATCAAAGAAGCTCTAAAAAGAGTAAACAGCAAATAATGGAAATTGTCAGAAGCGAAAATAACTATGATGAATTTTTGTCAGCCAGATTTGTTTCTGGTAATTTTTTACAATCCAGCTTTTGGCGAGATTTTTTGTCTGCGCAGAAAAAAAAATATTGGCAAGTAGCAGCGCTAAAAGAAAATAAAACCATAGGAGTTTGTTTATTTTACCAAAACGAATTGCCTTTGGATTTTTCTTATCTTTACGCGCCCAAAGGGCCGATAATCAGTTTGCAATTAAAAGACGAGGAGCGCCGAGAAGTTTTAGCGCTCATATTATCACAGGCTCGTGACATAAGTATTGAAACCAAAAAGAAAAGAGAAATATTTTTTAAGTTTGAGCCCAGCGAAGCCAATCTTCTGACTGATAATTTTTCCAAAATTAAAGACACTCAACCAAAAGAAACTTGGCTTTTGGATTTGGACAAAGATATTGAAGAATTATTATCATTGATGCACGCTAAAACCAGATACAATATTGCTTTGGCTAGAAAAAAAGGAGTTAGTGTTCGTTTTAGCAATCAAGAAAAAGATATTGAGGATTTTTTACGCTTGATAAAAGATACTTATAGCAGAAATCAAATAACCAGCCACAGCGATAATTATTATCGCTTGCTTTATTCAACTATCAATAAACACAATGTCGGCGCTTTGGCTTTGGCCGAACTAGATGGTAAAATAATTTGCGCTAATTTGCTAATTCGTTTTGGCGAAGCTGTAACTTATGTGCATGGCGCTTCGGATTATAATTATCGTCAGTTTATGGCGCCGAATTTGCTTCAGTGGGAAACAATCAAACAAGCCAAAGAATTGGGTTATCGCTTTTATGATTTTTGGGGCATTGCGCCGGAAGACGGCTCAAAACCAAATTGGCAGGGGATCACTCGTTTTAAAAAATCCTTTGGCGGCCGAAGTTTGAGTTACCCAGGATCCCACGCTTTGATTTATAATAAGAATTGGTATAATCTTTATAATCTAAATTCAAAAATAAGGAGTTTAATAAAAAAATAAGATGATCAGCAAAGTTTTAATTGCCGCCGCTGGCCGAGGCACGCGCATGCTTCATTTATCCAAAGACAAACCAAAACATTTAATAGAAACCAATGGTAAGCCGTTTTTATATTATCTTTTAAACCATTTAAAAGAGGTGGGTTTTAAAGAAATGATTATGGTGGTGGGTTATAAGAAAGAATTAATGGATGATTTTTTCTATCAATACGGCCAAGAATTTAATTTACAATTAGTTAATCAATTTGAAATACTCGGCGAGGATAGATACGGCACAGCTTGCCCCTTGGAATGCAGTCAGGACTTGCTTAGTGGGGAAAGTTTTTTATCAGTTTGTGGGGATAATTTATATTCAGTGGAAGATTTAAAAAGATTTAATATTGACGACGAGTATTGTTATATTGCCGGCTTGCCACACAAGCAACCGGAAAATTACGGCGTTTTAGCAGTGGATGCTAAA
>JAUYFP010000057.1 GCA_030690875.1 bacterium
TTTGAAAAAGCCAAAAAACTTCCCGGCGATTTGGGTCAAAATTTTGTTACTCTTTTGGAAACAAGACTGGACAATGTAGTTTATCGTTCTGGCTTGGCTCAGACCAGAAGGTTGGGCAGGCAGTTAGTAACTCATGCTCATTTTACTGTTGATGGCCAAAATGTTGATATTCCTTCTTACAGAGTAAAACCAGGGCAGGTTATTAAAGTAAAAGATAATAAACAAGACAAAGGTTATTGGAAACAAATGTCGGAAAAAATAGAGGCAGTTGAAGCAGCTGGTTGGCTGGCTTTGGACAAAAAAGTGCTGGCTATTACTATCAATAGTCTGCCAAACAAAGATGAATTGCCAGCTAATATTGATTTGGCTCTGATAGTTGACTTTTATTCTAGATAATAATTTCACCCTGCATTTTTTGCTGGGTATAAAAAATAATTAGCGCTCCCACCTTTATAAAAAGGTGCGGGGTAAAAAACTAAAATTATAAACATGCAACAAATTACACTACCAGACAAAATTGACATCAAGGATTTAAAGGACAACCGCTATCAAATTGTGATTGGGCCTTTTTATCCGGGATTTGGCGTCACTGTCGGCAACTCTTTGAGAAGAGTTCTTTTATCTTCTCTGTCAGGAGCGGCCGTAACCGCTTTCAAAGTTGAAGGCGCTCAACACGAGTTTGATTCGGTTGATGGCATAAAGGAAGATTTGGTAGAGATAATGCTCAATTTGAAACAATTAAGAGTAAAATGTTTTTCTGATGAACCGGTAAAATTAAGTATTGAAGTTAAGGGAGAAAAAATGGTTACGGCCGCCGATATCAAGAAAAATTCTGACGTTGAGGTTATTAATAAAGATTTAGTGATTGCCAATTTGACTGAAAAAAACGCCAAGTTGAATATGGAAATCACCATTGAAAAAGGCAGGGGCTATGTAACAGTTGATCAAAAGGAAGAAAATGCCAAGTTGGAAATCGGCAATATTGCCATTGATGCCAGCTTTTCCCCAGTTTTGAATATTGGTTATAAAATAGAAAATGTTCGCGTCGGCGAGATGACCAATTATGAAAAATTGAGTATGGATATGTTAACCGATGGCACAGTTGATGCTCAAGAAGCAATTTCCCGAGCGGCTGATATATTAAAGGATCACTTTGCTGTATTTATTGGAAATACCTATGATGTTTCCAAGGAAGATAAAGTGGAAAAGGAAGAGAAAAGCGAAAGACCAGCCAAAGAAGCCAAACCAGCTAAGGAAAAAAAAGAAAAGAAAGCCACTAAGAAAAGTAAGTAATTATTTTTACAATAATGAGACACCGCAAAATAAATAAAAAATTAGGTAGAACTAAAGCTCCTCGCCAGGCCACTTTGCAAAATTTGGCTACTTCTTTGCTTTTGTATGAAAAAGTGGTAACTACTGAGGCCAAGGCCAAAATTGTTAGGCCGATGGTTGAAAAATTAATTACCAGAGGCAAGGTCAAGTCTATCCACAACAAACAGCAAATAGCCAAAGTTTTGCATGACAAAAAAGCAGTGCAGAAAGTTTTGGATGTTTTAGGTCCAAAATATAAAGAAAGAAAAGGTGGTTATATTAGAATTATAAAAATGACTCAGCGTCAAGGCGATGGCGCCAAAATGGCTCAAATTGAATTGGTATAAAATATATGAACAGACAAACTCATAAAATTGACGCAACAGGAAAAATTGCCGGCCGTTTGGCCAGTGAAATAGCAGTCTCGCTTCAAGGCAAAAATAAAACTGATTATCAATTAAACATTGATAGCGGTGATTTTGTTGAAGTCGCTAATGTTTCAGCGATGAAATTTTCTGGCAAAAAATTAGATACTAAGGTTTATTATAGAAACACTGGCTATCCGGGCGGTATCCGCACCAAAAAATTAAAAGATATGATGGCTAATGAACCAAACCAAGTTTTAAGAACTATGGTTTATGATATGCTGCCAAAAAACAGACTTAGAGAAGAGATGATTAAGAGATTAAAAGTAATTTAATATGGGAAAAAAGACCGAAAATAAAGATTATACTCCAGCTGTTGGCAAAAGAAAATGCGCTGTTGCCAGAGTTAGATTGTTAAAACAATCAGGCAAGGGCATTAGTATTATTATCAATGGCAAGGATTATAAAGTTTACTTGCCTTATCAGGATTGGCAGGAAACTGTTTTACAGCCACTTAAAGCCGTAGGTCAAGATAATGTATCATTATCTATCAAAGTCCATGGCGGTGGCGTCAAGGGCCAAGTAGAGGCCATTAGGCATGGTATTTCCCGCGCTTTGCTCAAAACAGACGAAGAGTTGAGAACCACCCTAAGAAAAGAGGGTTTGCTTACCCGAGACTCTAGAATCAAGGAAAGAAAGAAACCGGGTCTTAGAAAGGCCAGAAGAGCTCCGCAATGGTCAAAGCGTTAAATAACATAATTGTAAAGTATAAAATATACTCTAAAAAAGCCCCAAAAAGGGCTTTTTTAAGTAGTTTTTTGCCTTTATTTTAGTCGTTTTTTCTGCTATACTTTAACTATGCTAAGCGCTCAGAAAATCACTGCCAACACTAGTTTTTTTATGCTATCACTGGTACTGCAAAAAGTACTGTCTTTTGTTTATTTTACTTTTTTAGCCAGAAATTTGGGAGTTAGCGCTACTGGCCAGTATTTTTTTGCTATTTCTTTTGCTACCATGTTTTCGGTTCTGGTGGATTTTGGTTTGTCACCATTAATTATTCGTGAAGTAGCCAAAAAGACCGGCGATATTCAAGATTGGTTTCAGCAGATTTTTACTTTAAAAATAATTTTTGCCGCTATTACAGCTTTAATTATTTTAGCGCTTAATTTTATTTTATTTTACGATGATCCGGTCAAAAAGCTGATTTATATTAGTACCACAATTGTTATTATAGATAGTTTTACTTTGCTTTTTTACGCGGTCATCCGTGGCCGACAAAGCCTTAAATGGGAATCTTTTGGCACGATTATTTTTCAATTAATTATAATTGCTCTTGGTCTAAGTTTGATGCAGGTAACGGACAATGTCGCTTTATTTATTTTAGTTTTACTTTGCGCTAGTTTGTTTAATTTGATTTTTTCAGCTTATATTTTAATTTATAAATTCAAGGTAAAAATAAAATTTTCTTTCTCTATTAGTTTAACCAAGGAGATTTTAAAATTCGCCTGGCCTTTTGCTTTGGCCGCCATTTTTGCCAAAGTTTATGCTTATATGGATACTTTTTTGCTGAAAGTTTTCTTGGGCGATCAGGGAGTTGGTTTTTATTCTATAGCTTACAAGATAACTTTTGCGCTTCAATTTATTCCTTTGGCTTTTGTGGCCGCGCTTTATCCGGCTTTTTCCAATTATTTTAAGGAAGACTATGAAAAATTGAAAAAAGTATTTTCCCAGTCTTTTAATTATCTGGCTTTTATATCATTGCCGATTGCCTTTGGAGCGATTGCTTTGGCTGGAGATATAGTTTCTAAACTTTATACCAGTGAATTTAGCTATTCTATTTTACCCTTGCAGATTTTAATTGCTTCCGTACCATTTTTATTCGTAAATTTTTCACTGTCCAGTTTTTTAAATGCTTCAGGACGCGAAAAAACAAATACCCGCAATTTGGGCTTGGTGATGACTTTTAATGTCTTATTTAATTTATTTTTTATTCCCCGTTTTGGTATCTGGGGAGCTAGTCTAGTTTCTTCAATCAGCACTTTGCTTTTGTTTGCGCTTAATTTTTATTATGTTACTAGGATAATCAAGCCAGAACTGAGGAGTTTTTTGCCGATTTTGGGCTCGCTAATGTCTTCTACCTTGATGTTTTTGGCTGTTTTATATCTAAAAACAGAGATAAATTGGATTTTGAGTATTATGGCTGGCGCGGTGATTTATCTGATTTTAATGCTAATAAGCAGAAGTTTAAAATGGCATGATATTATCAGTATTAAAAATTTGGTTTTTAAGTCATCGTAAATCCAGTTAGAAATTCATAATGTTTAACTTTAAATTATAAAGTATAAATAATATATTCAATCGTTTTATTTAAGACTAAGTTTATGACATATATTTTCACGAAAAATTTTGTTAAATCAGCATGGTAAATTTTTAACTGGATGAAAAAAACTTTGCTTTTGACTCATGAATATTATCCTTATAAAGGTGGCGTTGCGCGCTATGTTTATAATTTATTTAAATACTTTGATCAGCAGGAATATCTAGTTGTTACTGATAATAAATATGTCAGCAGTGATAAAAACATTATAATCACGCGTTTGACTTATCCTTTTATCAAACCAAGTTGGTTATTGGCTTTTTTAAAAATTAAACTGATTATAAAAAAATATAAAATTGAACAAATTTTTACGCCTAATATTTTACCGCTTGGTTCAATGGCTTATTTTTTAAAAATTCCTTATGTGATTTCTCTACACGGTTTGGATATTAATTTGGCTTTGAAAAATAAGCCGAAACTGACAGCCAAAATTTTGCTGAGAGCAAAAAAAATAATAGTCAATTCTTTACAGACCAAAAACTCTTTAAAAGATTTGAATATTGCTGATGAAAAAATAATTTTGATTTACCCGACCATTGAAGCTATAAATAATTGCGAGGGGCGTAAGTTATCAGCTTTCAAAAATAAATTAGGAATTGTTAGTTCTGATAAAGTTCTGCTCACCGTGGGTCGTCTGACAAAAAGGAAAGGCCAAGATTTGGTCATTAAGGCCATCAATTATATTAAGGATGATTTTTTCTTAAAATATTTTATTATTGGCCGCGGAGAAAATAAACTGTATTTGGAAAAGCTGATTAAAGAAAAAAAATTGTCCGGCCGAGTTTTTATTTATGATAATATAGATGACGAAGAGCTGGCTTATTTTTATAAACTGGCTGATATATTTTTGATGCCTAGTGTTTATAATGAAGTTGACATTGAGGGCTTTGGTATAGTGTTTTTGGAGGCGGCGGCCAATCATTTGCCGATTATTGCCGGTACTGGCGGTGGAATATCCGAAGTTTTTTCTTCTCCAAATGAGATTTTGCTGGTTAAAAATGGTGATTTGCGAGAGCTTATCAGACACATTAGAGAGCTCTTGAATAAGCCAGATTTTGCTGATAAACTAGCCAATAGGGCTTTTAAAAAATACAGCGAATTTAATAATAATATAGCCAATAGCCATAAATTAAAGGAAATTTTAAATTAGTAAAAGAAAAACCGAATTTATAATTTTACTGCTCACGGATAATGCCAGTCGCTTAAAGGCTTTCGTCTGAATCGCTCCCAGTATTATCAGCTCGCAGAAATAATTAACATAGTAAATTTTTAAGAGAATGAAACAGTTTGATATTATCATGTTTAATATGTCCAACTACTCCGAATGGGAAGGTGGTGTTTCTAATCGCAATTACCATATTTTGAAGGAATTAATGAATCGTCCGGAAGTCGGCAAGATCTTGGCGGTTGATTATTTACCTTTGAATTTAAAAAGAGCCATTAGAATTTTTAAGGAGGATATGGTTTTAAATATCAATGATAGTAAAATTATCAAACGCCGTCCCACTCATAAAGTTACTAAAATTTCAGAAAAACTTTATGTTTATTCTGACGCTGGTTTTTTCTTGAGGCCAAAAACAACTATGAAAAATATCCGCAAAATGGCCATAGAGTTGAATTTTGGTGATATGATACTTTGGTCATACTTTCCTTTTGCGGCTAAATATTGGCCAGCCCTGGGTCAAAAATTGACTGTTTTTGAGGCAGTGGATAATTGGCTTTTGCATTCATCTTATGCAAAATATGTAGATAAATTAAAAGCTAGTTATGAGCAAATAAAAAATTCAACTGATTTGATATTTGTTGTTTCTAAAAATTTGTTGGACTTTTTTGATGATCAGCCAAATGTTTATTGGATACCGAATGGAGTTGACTTGAAACATTATAATCAAAAATTTTCTTTAATAAATCGCGATATAGCTAATATAAAAAAACCGATCATTGGCTATATCGGCGTTATTCAAGAAAAAGTGGATTTAGCTCTGGTGAAATTTTTAGCGGAAAAAAATACTGACAAATCAATAGTTATGGTCGGCCCAGTTTGGGATGAGCAGGATGCTTTGAAAATAGAGCTGGAAAAAATGCCCAATGTTCATTTTTTGGGCTACAAGACTTATCAGGAAGCGCCAATGTATATCCAACAGTTTGATGTTGGTATTATACCGCATAAGACTTCCGGTTTTAGCGCTAGCACCAATCCCATGAAAATGTATGAATATTTAGCTTGTGGCAAGCCGGTGGTAGTGACTGATAATATTGGCACGGAAAATGTCAATGAAATTATTGAAGTAGCCAAAGATTATGATGATTTCAATCAAAAAGTAAATCAGGTTTTGTCAGCGGATAATAATTCTAATAAAGAGGCCAGACAAGAATTTATTAAAAAGCATTCTTGGCTTAATACAGTCAATAAAATGCTGGAATTAATCAATAAAAAATTAGCTTAATATGTCGAAGCCGGATTTATCAATTATTATTGTCAATTGGAAAGTTAGGGCTTTATTGGAAAAGTGTCTGAATTCTGTTTTGAAAAATAGCGACAATCTCAATTTGGAAATTTTAGTGGTGGACAACGATTCTCAGGACGGCACTAGCGAAATGATAATGATGGATTATGAAGAGGTGACTATGATTGCCTTGCCGAAAAATATCGGTTTTGCGGCGGCTAATAATTTGGCCTTAAAGCAAACTAAGTCAGAGCTGATTTTTTTGCTTAATCCGGACACAGAAATTAATCCCGGTTTTTTTGCAAAAATTAAAGAATACATGGATAATAATCCGTCAGTCGCCATTGTCGGGCCAAAAATAGTTAATCCAGATGGCTCTTTGCAGTTGTCGATTAGGCGTTCTCCTAGTTTGATTTCCCAAGTTTTCACTCTTTTAAAACTTCAAAATGTCTTGGGTAGCGAAAAAGATTTAGATAGCTATGTAACTAAGGCCTTTTTGCCCTTGCTTTTTAAAATCAGAAAAAGATTTTCCAAGAGCAAAACCATTCCGTATTATTTGGCGGCCGATTTTGATTATAATAAAGAGCAAAAAGTGGAACAGCTCATGGGGGCGGCCATGCTCATCAGACGCGCGGTTTTTGAAAAAATCGGCTATTTTGACGAGCGATTTTTTGTTTGGTTTGAGGAAGTTGATTTTTGTGAACGAGCCAGAAAAAATGGTTTGGAAATAAGATATTTTCCGGCAGTCAGCATTGTTCATTATGGTGGCGCCAGTTTTAGCCAGAAAAATTCTTTGCGCAAACAATTAATCTTTAATAAGAGTCTTTTACATTATTTTTTCAAGCACCAGCCATTTTGGCAGACAATAGTAATTATTTTGCTTATTCCCGTCAATATTGTCTTAACTTTAATTTATGTCATTTTTTTACAAAATAAGGAATCAGAAAGTATTATCTAATTTTCTGATTATTTTTCTCTTGGCAGAACTATTGTCTTTTTTGGCTTATAATTTTTCTTTTTTGTCCAGCTGGTTTTTGGGCTTAATTTTTTTATTGACCATCGGCTTTGGTTTTTGGCAGGAAAAATATCTGCTTTATTTGCCTTTGGCTGAGTTGTTTTGGGGATCATTGGGTCATAGCTTAGCATATAATTTTATTAGTCTTAGACTGGCTATATTTATAGCAGTCGTTTTTGTTTTTGCCATAAAATATTTACTAAAAATAAAGTCATTAAAAATATTCAGAGATCGTCTTTTATCTTATCTTTGGATTTTTATTTTGCTGTTGTGG
>JAUYFP010000055.1 GCA_030690875.1 bacterium
AAGAAAATTATTATAATGCCCCCAATATATCCAAGATATGTCCTTACATCATAAGCAACATTTGAAAGAATGCTTTGAAGCAAAACTCCCAAAACAGAAAAAAAAGAAACCGAGGTGGAAAAAACCGAAGATAAAGAAGACACAAAAGAAAAAGATACAAGCGCCAAAGAGTAATCTTTCTTAAGTATCAATTATTAAAATTTATCTATTAGAAACAAGCCCTTATATCTGCTATAATAAAAAGGCGAATTAATTGTTTCTAAAATATTTTAACATATGAAAAATATAATCAAAAATTTTGCCGTCTTCTTCCTGATTTTTGCTATTATTGCCACAATTTTTAGCCTTTTTGACGCTAGTCAAAAAAACGTTGAGCAAATCAGCGTCGACCGGCTAGTTGAAGAAATAAAAAATGACGAAGTCGCCAAAATAGAAGTGCGGGGTAGCCAGCTGGATGTCACTTTGAAAAATAGCAATCAGCAAGTCAGTAAAAAGGAAATGAACGAATCCTTAAATGAACTGTTGAAAAATTATGAAGTGCCTAGCGAAAAAGTTCAGGCAGTAGAAATATCTGTCGGCGACGAACCAAACTCTGGAATGTTTGTTAGCACTATTTTGCCTTTTGTCATACCCGGACTTTTTATCATCGGCTTGATTTGGTTTATGATGCGCCAAGTTCAAGGAGTAAATAGTCGAGCTATGAGTTTTGGACAAAGCGGCGCTAAGTTGGCCGACCAGCAAAAAAATAAAGTGAGCTTCAAAGATGTCGCTGGAGCAAAAGAAGCCAAAGAGGACCTTTTAGAAGTAGTGGAATTCCTCAGACAACCACAAAAATTTATTGTCATGGGCGCCAAAATACCCAAAGGCCTTTTACTTTTAGGCGCGCCGGGAACTGGCAAAACTTTGATGGCTAGAGCCGTAGCTGGCGAAGCTAAGGTTCCTTTTTTCCATATCTCCGGATCGGAGTTTGTAGAAATGTTTGTTGGTGTGGGCGCATCGCGAGTCCGTGATTTATTTAAAAAAGCCAAAAAGGCCTCGCCTTGTATAGTATTTATTGATGAAATAGACGCTGTTGGCCGACAACGCGGCGCTGGACTGGGTGGAAGCCATGATGAAAGAGAACAAACCTTAAACCAAATTCTAGTGGAAATGGATGGCTTTGATAACCAGACTAATATCATTGTCTTGGCCGCCACCAATAGACCGGATGTTTTAGATCCAGCTCTGCTAAGACCCGGACGTTTTGACCGACAAGTAGTAATTGATTTACCAGATATTAGGGATAGAGAGGAAATATTAAAAATACACGCTAACAAAAAACCACTAGCCAAAGATGTTAATTTAAAATTAGTTGCCCAAAGAACTCCGGGATTTTCCGGCGCTGACTTGGCTAATGTTTTAAATGAAGCGGCTATTCTGGCAGCCAAAAATGGCGACAAAAATATCAGCAGTCAAATCATTTTGGATTCTATTGAAAGAGTAATGCTCGGCCGAGAAAGAAAAAGCTATATCCTTTCGGAAAATGAAAAAAAAATTATTGCCTATCACGAAGCTGGGCACGCCTTAGTCGCTCATATATTGCCCAATGCCGATCCGGTTCATAAGGTATCGATTATTTCCCGTGGTCGAGCCGCTGGTTATACTATTAATTTACCAAAAGAAGATAAAAAACTAAAAAGCTATTCTGAATTTATTGACGACATGGCTGTACTCTTAGGAGGATATTCTTCTGAAAAAATATTTTTTAAAGAAGTAACGACCGGCGCCAGTAATGACCTAAAAAGAGTAACGGAAACTGCTAAACGCCTAGTAACCCAATTTGGCATGGATGAAAAATTGGGGCCACGCACTTTTGGAGAAAAAGAAGAAATGATATTTTTAGGTAAGGAAATACACGAAAGGCGTGATTACAGCGAAAAAACAGCTGAACTAATAGATGAAGCAATCTCCGAATACATCAGCCAAGCGCAGAAAACCGCCACTAAACTGATAAATGACCATAAAGATAAAATGGAAAAATAGTAGCTGTGCTCTTAGAAAGAGAAACCATAGAAAAAGACGAGTTTGAAAAAATAATGGCTTAGTAAATATTTTATTTTAAAAGCCCGCCCTGAGCGTAGTCGAAGGGCGGGCTTTTGTATATTATACAAATTTATTGTATAATATGTTTAGGCAAATAAAAATAAATAACCAAAATAAAACTATGTTCTACCACAAAGTTTACCCAAAATCTTGGCAAGCTTTATTTAAATCACCAAGTCTTTTATTTTTTGGACTCTTCGCCTCGATTTTAGGATTTAATGAGCTCAAAATAATTTTCAATCTGACGGACGCGACGCCTGATTTTATCAGTTCAGTAGTCATGTCTTGGGTGGAAATCTTCATGTTATTTTCCTCAGCCCAGCTTGGCTGGTCAAACATGCCTGACCTGCTAATGCTTTTCGGACTTTTTGTTATTTTTTCCATTGCCACCATCTTAGCTGTTTCTTCCCAAGGAGCGCTGATTAAGGCTTCACTGGAAAACAAAAAAACCAAAGAGAGTTTAAGGTCTTATTTAAAAGTAGGTATAGAAAAATTTTGGCCTTTGCTAGGACTCAACCTCATCAATACCTTAATTGGCTATTTCTTTATAATTTTGATAATTGAGCCAATTATTTATTTTTTAGCCAACAACAACGAATGGATTATTAATATCCTGTTGGCCATAATCACCTTCTTTGTTTTAATACCCCTGGTAATAATGATTTCTTTTGTTACTCGCTATGGCGCGGCTTATGTAGTTTTACGAAATGAAAGTCTGCCCCAGGCCTTTACCCATAGTTGGGAATTATTTAAAGCTAATTGGATAATAACCATAGAAAACGCTTTTGTGCTGACAATAATTACCGTTGCTTACTTCTTAGCCCTAATCACATTAATCATGTTTATCTTTGTGCCATTTTTGATATTTGCCACTCTAATGTCTGTCAATGATTTATTCTTCGGGCTAATTATTAGCTTAGGTGTTATTTTAGGAATAATTGTTTTTATACTAGGAGTATCATTTTTCAGCGGGTTCTACAATATTGTCTGGGCCAATATCTGGGCCGAGCTAAATTCACCCGGCAAAAGCCACAGTAAAATCCACCGACTGGCCCACAAGCATCTTCCCATACTTACTCGATAATTAAATCTCAAAACCCGCCCTTCGACTACGCTCAGGGCGGGTTTTTGAATTGACTTTAAGGCCCAGCAAAAGTATAATATCTATGAAGTAATAAATTATTGTTATGATAAACGATCCCCAAAATTTGCATATAGCCCATGGTGATTCCAGCCAGAAATTAAGCTCTAAATTAGACGAGCTGGAATTAAAAGAAAAAGAAGAACAAACTAAGGAGCA
>JAUYFP010000062.1 GCA_030690875.1 bacterium
TTTATTAAAGACTTTGAAGCTTTTATAGAAATGCTGGCTAAAAATAATCTGGCTGATCAAAAAGAAGTTTGCGCTAATTTAAGAAATCTTAATCTAAAATATCTCCGAGATAGTGGCAAAAATCTTGATTTGATTAAAAGCATCTACGAAAAATAAAAAAATTAACCCCGTCCCTTGACTATGCTCAGGACGGGGTTTTTAGACGTCTAGCCGAGATGCTTGGTGCACTTGATAAGTCCATTAGAGGTCACAAATATCTCCTCGAATAGAAATTGCCGATATGCCCTTAAGTGGCAAGGTTTTTGGCGCCCTACCACTAGGGATAAAACGCACCTCCTCAGTAGTGTCGTTGACACTGGTGACCCTGCCTACTGACACAGGTTCTCCATCACCAAACCTGATAGCTGTAACTTCATACTTAACAAGTAGATGTTTCGCCCTATCAGGAGTCAAATTGATAACTGTCTGCAAAACCATAACACCTCCGTGCTCTGCTGGGGTTGCTAGACGTCTAGCTTTAGACCATGCTTTGGTCCAAATGCTAATGAACAGGAACTTTTATAATAACTACTAACACTGCTTTTTGTCAAGAATTATGAACACCCAATGCCAAGCATTGGGGCCTGACGCGAAGGATGGTCAAATACAAAAACCCACCTCGAGCGACTTGTGGTGAGCATAGCCGAATCAAGCCGAGGGGCGGGTTTAAAATATTAATTATTGAGCAATTTCGTCTGCTTCTTCAAAATTGACCGATAACAGACGAGAAACGCCATTGTCATCCATAGTAACTCCGTATATTATCTTGGCCTGAGCCATAGTAGCTCGGTTATGACTAATAGCAATAAACTGAGTGCGCGTGGAAAGTTCGGCTAAAATTTCACTAAAACGAATGGAATTGGCTTCATCTAAAGCCGCATCTACTTCATCTAAGACCACAAATGGTGAGGGGTTGTTAGCAATAATAGCGCAAACTAGGGCAATAGAAGTTAAGGCTTTTTCTCCGCCGGAGAGCATATTGATGCTGGAAAGTTTTTTGCCTAGAGGAACCGCTTTTATTTCGATGCCATATTGTTTTTTGGTTTTTGGCTCTTCCCCTTCTTCTAGCTCTGTCGATTCCCTGCCATTATTTTCATCAACAGGAGCTTCTGCTATTTTTAATTCCTGAATATCTAAAGTCAGCTCCGCTTTGCCACCATTAAATAATTTTTTGAAATAATCACCAAAGGATTTATTTATATTTTTAAATACCTGATCAAACTGGCTGGATATAGACTCTTCCAAGTCCTTAATAATTTTTTCCAAATGCCCAATAGCTTTGCTTAAATCTTCACTTTGCTCTTTGAGAAAATTATAGCGCTCATTTACTTCTTTATATTCTTCTATCACTTCTTCATCTATGCCACCGATTATTGCCAAATGGCTTTTAAGTCTTAATATTTCCTCTTTGCTTTTTATAGCATCAATTTTTTCCACCGAACGAATTTGCCAGGCTGGAAATTCTTCTTTAATTTCATTATTTAATTCTTCCTCTCTGGTTTCCAGTCGCGCCAAGGCTACTTTAACTTCATTAAGTAAAGCATTCTGTTCATTAAATTGCGCTTGCAATTCCCGAAAATTCTTTTGCGCCTCAACTAATGATTTTCTTTTGCCCTCTTCTTCTTCGTTAAAAGATTTTATTTGCTCTTCTATTTTTTTAAGTTCCTCCTCTTTAAGAGCAATACTTTCTTTTATTTCCAAAAGTTGATTTTTTATTTCTCCCCCAAGATCCGCTTTTTCCAAAAGCATTTTTTTATCAAAATTCAAAGAGTTCAATTCTGCCTGCGATTTTTTGATATGCGCTTCTATGGATTTTACTTCGCTTTCCAATAGGGCGGTTTTAGTCCGCGCGTCGCTTATCTCCGCTACCAAATTATCCTTGCTGCTGAGCAATTTATTAAACTCTTTTTGCCACAAATTCCTGTCTTGGTCTTGACTGCCTTTTAATTTATCAGCCAGCTCGCTAAGCGATCGGGTAATTTCCTGACAGAGCTTCCTTAATTTTGGTAAATCACCCCAATTAGTTAAGCGATCTAAAATATCTTTAAAATCATTTTGCCTAGCAAAAACAGTTTTTATTTTTTTAGCTAATTCTTCCGGCGACAAACCATGACTAAAACTTTGTAGTTTTTTCTCCAAACTTTCAAATTCCGCCAGAATTTGGCTTCTTTTTCCTTCCAAAATATTCAAATCCGCCTGACGATCTTTTAACTTAATTTCTTTTTCTTTGAGGTCGATTTTATCGCGGTTAATGTCATTGGCTAAATCCTGGGCTCTCTTACTTAGCCAAACTAAATCGCCTTGACCAACTGACATCAGCTTCAAATCCGCCTGACCTTCCAAAATGGCCTTCTTTTTCAAAAAGCTATTCAACTCACTCTGCGTTTGATTAAGCTTGCTCCGTAAAGACTCAAAATTTTCCTGCCGAGAAGAAAACTTTTCTTCCTTATCCAACTGAGTTTGTACTTCTATCAAGCGCTGGTTTAAATCCGCGACTTGCTTTTGTAATTTCTCAAAACTCTGCCTTTTATATTTTAATTCGCTATCTAAATTGTTGTGTAAAAAACTATAATAATCGCTCTGAAGCTCTTTTAATTCCGCTTCCATTTTTTCTCTTCTTTCTAATTTCTTTACTTGCCTGGTCAAACTGCGTAGTCGCGGTTCAAGCTCGGCCATGATTTTAGCGCTCTCTACTAAATTCTGTTTAGCATTATCTAATTTATTTATTGATTGGTTCTTTTTTATTTGAAATTGTTTAACACCAGTTGCTTCATCAAAAAATTCTTTTCTTTCCTGGGCTGATGAAGTAAGAATTGAATCAATCATTCCCTGACCAATCACACTATATGTTTTTTGACCAAAATTAGCTTTGGCCAGCAAAAGCTGAACATCCAAAAGACGCACCTTGTTGTTATTTATCAGATATTCACTCTCACCGTCTCTAGCTATTTTTCTGGTCACTACTATTTGTTCATAATCCACATCCGCCTGGCGATCAGTATTGTTCAAAAACAAACTAACTTCGGCATAACCCAGTTTATTTTTTTTATCCGAACCAGCAAAAATAATGTCCTCGGCTTTTTTACCGCGCAAAGTTTTAACGCTCTGCTCTCCTAAAACCCAACGAACCGCATCAGCAATATTTGATTTTCCTGAACCATTAGGCCCGACAATGGCCGTCAGCTCACGATTAAAAACCAACTCCACCGGGTTGGCAAAAGATTTAAAGCCTTGAATTTCTAATCTCTCCAAATACATATATCCCGCGCTTTTTAAAAACTTTTATCTTTATTAAGATTAAATATTGCTAGCCCGCAACAAAAGCTGTGGGGTGTATAAAAAATAAATCGTCCCTTAAGACGCTATCATTTTAGCATAAATTTAAATAATTTTAAATTCGTCCCGATAAATTTCGCCAAACTAAGACCATCATCTCGCTTTTTTATAAAAAAAGAGCCCCCACAGACTCTTTCCGGAGAGAGGAAAGCAGGGGGCTCGGAGGTCTACCTGAGGGTAGACCGATGTTTGAGAGGCTCGACTTCTCGCTGTTTTTTGGCACTCGCCTCAATGAAACCAATTGACAGAAAGTAAGAAGAGCCTCCCTTACTGAGACCGCCGCTGAGATGATGTCTCAAAACTAGAGATGCCTTAGGAATGCTAGACCTGTCATTTTGATGTGAAGCGACTCACAGGACAGGCCTTTTAATCTCAGCGGCGGGGAACATATTGAACAAATTTATCTTAGCAATAAAAAAAGAGCTGGTCAACCCGGCTCTTAAGCATTATTTTATACAAAAAATTAAATCACCATTTTTTCTTTTTCAAGGCGTTGGCCGCGGCATCTATCTGCGCCTCTTGTTTGCTGTAACCCTCACCCTTGGCCACCATGTCTTTTTCCAAAAATACACCAATAACAAACTTTTTATTGTGGTCTGGACCAGACTCAGACAAGACTTTATAGTGTGGGGTAACGCTCAAAACTTCCTGCGCTCTTTCTTGAAAACGGCTTTTGGCGTCAATATATGATTTTTCCTGAATTATCCTGCCTAATTGAATTATTAATTTTTCTTTGACGAATTTTTCGGCCACTCGAAAACCCTGATCCAGATAAATAGCGCCGACAATGGCTTCAAAAGCATTAGCTAAAATATACTGCCGAGCTTTTTTATTTTTATCCTGCGCTTCGCCTTTGGATAAATACAAAAAATTATAAACTCCCAATTCCTCAGCTAGTTCTGCTAATCTGTCGCCATTGACCAGCGATGAACGCCAATTGGTCAGGACACCTTCTGGCTGACTATAATGACGATAAAGATAGGAAGTAACCGCCAGCTCTAAAACCGCGTCACCTAAAAACTCCAAGCGCTCATTATGATCTACGGCAAAATTTTTGTGTTCATTCAAATATGAACGATGCACTAAAGCGTTACGCAAGAATTCAATATTTTTAAAATGCACGCCGATATTATCCTCAAATTTTTTTATATTTCTATCCATTTATTTTAATCCTAATTTGTCTAAACCTTTATTAAAAATATCTTTGGCATTGTCATAACCCAAAGTATCCAGAGCTGATTTTTTGGAAAACCACTTCACATCTTTTAATTCACTGACCTGAGGAACCACAATATCTTTGTCTTTGGCTTCTATCAAAAAATATTTGATCATTTTTCTATAAGGTTGCTCGTTAGGTTTATGAACTTTAACTTCCGTTTCACCCAAATAATCAATGACTGTCAATTTTTTAAGTCCGGTTTCTTCAAAAAGCTCTCTGACTGCCGCTTGTTCTTCATTTTCTGAATCTTTGACGCCACCTTTAGGAAAGGTCCACTTGTCATAAGCATCCAAAATCAAAACAAAATAATATCCTTCGTCAGTTTGCCTATAAATCATACCACCGACGGAAACTTCCTTGATGCCTTGGCTCATCAAACTCTGCTTTTCCCCTTTTCTAATCATTTCTTTATAAATACTACCCAAGACTCCGTTGACAAACTTGCCACTAGAATCTCCGCCAAAAGCTTTGGCTAATTCAATCGCTTCATTGATGGCCACCTTGGGCGGAATTTCGGCGGAAAATTTTAATTCATAAACTCCAATGCGCAAAACATTTCTATCAGTAGTGGTAATTTGCTCTATTGGCCATTCAGGAGCAAAAGTAGTAATTAATTTATCAATCTCTTGGTGATGTTTAATTACCTCTTCAATTAATTTTAAAGAAAAACCCTGATCTTCAAAATCAGGCGCAAATTCTTTTTTGATGTGCTTCAAAACATCATCAGCTTTATGTTCGCCATTACTAAAATCCCACTCAAAAAGAGTTTGTAAAGCTAAGGTTCTGGCTAAATGTCTATTGGCCATTTTAAATTTATTTTTTACCTACTCTAGCCTTAGTAGCTATTTTTTTCTCGCCCTTGAAATAACCGCATTTTGGACAAGCGCGATGAGGTAAAATAACAGCGCTACAATTTGAACATTTTGTGCTAGCTGGTTTTGCCAAAGCAAAATGCGAAGCGCGCTCGCGCGCTGACGATCTTGTTCTTTTCTTTGTTGGTACGCCCATTTTTTATTAAATTAATTAATTTAGATGACTCGATAATAGCTTAAAAAAATTTAAGCGTCAAGCTATAAAAACCAGCTAAATTATAGCAAAAATAGCGGGTATTGACAATATCAAAATATTATGCTATGATACCTAGTCAGATAAAAATAAAAACTGATCTACAAAATTTACTATCTTTTTAGGCAACTGTGTCCACGACAAGCATGGGGATCATTCTTCTGATTGAATTCGGCTCCGGCTGAATTGTTTCGAAAAATGATTTTCTTGGGCACAGTTGTCTGGAAAGATAAATTAACCCAGCCCTTAGCGAATGGCTGGGTTTTATAATTGCTCATCAGTAGAAGTGGCTGTCTGATTTTGCTCCGCCAAAAGCTCTTCCTCAGTGACTCCCAAAAGACAAACTTCCTGCCAAGGCACATAGTGGCTATAAAAAGTAGTTTCCACTGGTTCAGCTTGCTTGGGATACTGGACGCTATAATCAAACTTAGCGTCTGCCCCAGTATGAGCGCGCTCAGTGCATTTTTTTTGTCCTGGCTCTATGTCGGTGGTTTTAACAATTCTACTTGGTGGCGGAGAAACTAAATTATAAATAACCGGCTCGGTTGTTTGCACTATGCGACCATCTTTTGTTCCCCAAAAATCAAAATAAATTTTCTTGCCCTCGATTCTGGACTGCACCAAAATATAATGACCAGTGTCATTTTTAAATTTCAAATCTGGCCAAGGACTATAAATCGTGGCGTCAGTGCCAGCTGGTTCATAATAAACCACTCGGTAAGAATGATTGCGCCTTTCTGTAATCGGCAGACCGCTAGCTAAAGCGCTTCTAAAAACAGTTGTGCCTATTTGGCAAAGCCCACCGCCGTATTCTGGAATAGTTCTATTTCCTTTAATTACTAATTCCTGTTTATAGCCGTGTTCGCCGTCTATTTCGCCTAAAGTTTTTACCAAAGAAAATTCTTCATCCGGCGCAATTAATATTCCATTCAAAGTATCGGCTCCTACGCCGATATTATGTATCCTGTTTACCGGACTACCAGTAAAATCTGACTCACCGGTACCAATAATTTCAACTATGCCCAGGTCATTGACATCTTGAGTGCCGACTTTCGGTTCTACTATATCTATTATTAAAGCTAATTTTATTTCTGTGTCATTGAAAATTTTATTTTCTAATTCTTTGAGACTGGCTTCCATATCAATCGTCTGCCCGTTTTGACTACTGATGAATTCGCTGACTTTGCCGTTCTCTAATTTAAACCTGGCATCCTGAACTAGTATTTCTAATTTTTCTTTAATTCCAGACTCTTGCAAATAATTGGCAAATTTTTCGTTGTTTATACCAATATAAAAACCCTGCTCTTCTGTTTTGACTTTTATGGCTAGCCAGGTTTTCCAAACATCGCTACTTATTGTCCAATTATCCTCCTGATAGCTTATTGTCAAATCGCCCTTTTGACTAATTGACAAAATCTCTGGTTCAAAAGTTTCTATTATTTTACTGCTAATCAGCGGTTTGTCTTCAATAACTTTTAATGTTATATCCACACTGCTTAACTCCTCTATCAATGGCTTGGTATCGACCATGGCCTTGCCATAATCAAAAGTTTCGCCAGCTGATTCAGGATTAATTTTCAAAGCACCATTTAAAAATTCAAAGTTAGCTTCTTTTTTGTCGGATAAAATATCAACAAAACTCTGCTCTAAAATGGCCAAGTGTTGGTCTTGATCCCAATGATAAAGCAAAGGATAATTATGACCAGAAATAAGCAATCTTGCTTTAAGCAAAAAATCAGCTAAACCATTTTCCCTTTGCGCTTGACTGATATTTTCCAGACTTTTTGTTATTTCCCAAGAAACAATCATGCTGATGCTATCGGCCGACTCAATAGCCGAAGCACTAGGGTAAATGGTAACGGTCTTACTCGGTGTGACATAAACAAAGCCACGGCGATTGATAAAATCCACTCTTTTGTCCAATTTGCTTTTGGCCTCTTCAAAAGTCAATTCCCCAATGTCAACACTGCCAATTTTCGTGCCTGGCAAAAAAACATTTTGGTAATTTTTATTAACAAAAAAATTAAAAGCAAATAAAACCAAAACTAATAGTAATAAAACAACCACTGCTAGTAATGACCATTTTAGAAATCGGCGCTCTTTTATATAAGAAATTATTTTTGTCATAAACTAACTATTCTTTGCTATCCAAAATATCATTTAAAATACTTCGTGAATCAATATTCTCAATTTTATTATTATCAAAACTCAAATAATAAATATCTTTTTCTTTTGGGTCGTAATCTAATAAAGCGCTGTCAATAAAAACTAGCTGGCCATCTTCGGTTCTAAAAACCAATTGGTTTTTTTCCTGTCGCTCAAAAAATAAAGGTAAATTTTCTAACAACATTTTTAGGCAAACTAATTATTATCTTTGACTTTTATATTTATATCTCTTCTTTTGGCCTTAGGCAGAATAATGGTCAAAATTCCGTTTCTTAGTTCCGCTTTTATCTTTTCCTCTTGGACATCTACTGGCAAAATAATTGAGCGGGAAAAATTGCCCCAATAGCACTCCTGATAAAAATAATCTTCATCTCTGGCGCTTTTATCTTTATGCCGTTTACCACGAATAGTTATCATGTCATTATCAAAAGCAATATCTACATCTTCTGGCTCTACACCGGCGATAGTTGACTTTATATAAATATTTTCTCTGTCCTGATAAACATCAACTGACAGCTGGCCTTCTTCCTCTAATTCGTCCAAACTATCATCCTCTTCAAAATGTCCTGCTTCTGAGATTTCTTCTGCTTCGTTTTTGTTTTTCTTTTTGAGCATTTTTTTATTTTAAAAATGTTGGCTATGCTTATATTATAAAATTTAATAGGGCATTTGTAAAGCAAATGACTTGACTAATTTTTTAGTTTTGGCTAATGTGCTATATTAAATATGAAAGTCATAAGCTTGTTCTTTCAAGAAAGGAGGCCTCCTCGTGCCCCAGTATCTGAGCTTTACCGAGCAATGGCGACATTTGCTACGTATGCTGGCAACTATCTATTTTTTACAAATCATGGCCGCGCTTAACATCTTTGGGCATTTGAGCAAAAAAATCGGCACAGGAATATTTATTGTTGGCGGAGCGCTGATAGTCCTCCAAGTCGCTGTCCTTTGTCTTATTGTTCGCCGCCAAACTAGGGTGGCGACTGAAAAAAATACCGCTTCTCGCGCTGTAAGCCGCGCTCTTTAGCTACTTAGTATGTGGGATACTTTTAGGGCTTTAAAGAGCGCATCAACCATAAACCAGCAACCAAAAAGGAGGGTCGGGAAGGGGTCTCTAAGCATCAGGAAGCATCGGCTCCAGTTTGCCACGCAAGCTGGAGCCGAAATCATTTCTAAATAATTGACTTTTTGTTGATTTTTGGGTATAAATATAGACGTTAATTTCGTTTGCCGGAGTGGTGAAATTGGTAGACACGCTAGCCTTAGGAGCTAGTGTCTGAAAAGACGTGTGGGTTCAAGTCCCTCCTCCGGTACCATCATATTAAGGGCGGTTAGCTCAGTTGGTTAGAGCGCTACATTGACATTGTAGAGGTCACTGGTTCGAGTCCAGTACCGCCCACCAGACATAAAATATATTATAATAAAAACTATCTAAACCATTTATGGTTCGCCATGGGATAAACCCGTGGCGCCCCGCGTATGCGGGGCGAGTCCAGTACCGCCCACCAGACATAAAATATATTATAATAAAAACTATCTAAATCATTTATGGTCCGCCATGGGATAAACCCGTGGCGCCCCGCGTATGCGGGGCGAGTCCAGTACCGCCCACCATTTATTTACAGATTATTAACTACTTTTTTTATGATTAAAAAAAGAAAAACTTTAGCCAGCGCAATTTTTGTGCTACTTTTTATTTTAATAATATATTTATTTAATAAATATATGGAAAAAGATGCTACTTCTATAAAAGAATTTTCTGTAAACCCTCCCAGCCCAATCGTTGGTCAATCAGCAACAGTTAAAATTTCATTAAGTGATGAAGTTGGGATAAAGGGTTTTGAGTTAGGAGTTGAAAGTTTTAAATTAAAAAAAACATTTGATTGCAATAACGAAACAACTTGCGACAAAGAATTTAGTTACACGATTCCCAATAAGAATTTAAGCAAAGTTACCTTAACACTTACTATTTTAAATTCGGAAAATCAAAAAACTTCAAAAAAGAAAGAAATTACTATCCAAAAACAAGGTAAAGAATCAAATGAGCCTAGCGTCTGTGGAGATGGAATTTGTGATTACCCAGCCGAAGATGACCAGAGTTGTCTTAATGACTGCGCTTTCAAAGGGCCAGAGAATTTGTTTGATATGAATGAGATACTTGATACGTCCACTTTAAACACTAAGATCACTGATAATAGTGTAATTAGAACTGATTTAGGAACTTTGAAAACTATCAATGTAGAATATTATGTGGGTGATTGGCGGGGAGAAGAAATTTACAATACTGGAACTATTTATATCCCTGAAAATATGCCGGAAAAAAACAAAGGCAAAGCCGCTATTATGCAAGGTTATTCTAAAGATGTGCAAACTGGAGAAAATTTTTTAGAAGAATTTGCTCAAAACACTGCCTTAATCTTTGGCCTACCTGTATATTCTTGTTCTTGCGGATATCCCACCAAACCATTTGGTTATGATACTGAATCAAAATTATCCCAAGAGTATAAATTATTAATGATTGAAGACAATGATTTAACTAGAAATGTTGTCATCCCCCTAACTCAGGATTATATGAGGGCCATGACAATGCTAGGCACTTTTGCTGAAGCCGGTAAACCAACTGAATTCGTAACAACCGGCAGTTCAAAAAGAGGAAACGCTCAATGGACTTTAGCGGCGGTTGATAATCGAGTTAAGGGTTTTATGTCAAATGCCTTCTCGGCGCCTGATCAACCAAATTATTGGAAACTTGTTAAAGAAGAATTTGGAGGAGAAAACCTTTATTCAGAATCTGAAGCGCCAATAGAATGGCTTGAAACTTGGGCTGGAAAACAATACCAATATTATTATGACCCAATACAATTTACTGAAAAACTTCAAAAACCATCAATAACAAATATAGGAACTAATGATAGAGACCCAATACAATCTTTAAATACATTATTTTTATCTTTAGATCAACCCAAGGCTTTAGAGTTTGTGGCTAATTATCCTCACGGCTGGGGCAGTGACCAACATTTAGCAAACTGGCGAGCCATTATTGATAGAACTTTTTTTGGCAGAAAAACTCCTATTATTAATATAAATAATCTTGGTGATACAATCGAAGCGAGCATCAATAATACAGAAACTATTAATAAGGTAAAATTATTTTACAGCACAAACTACAATGCTCTTAGTAAAAACCTGACTAGTAAAGAGGGTGTGTGGTACGAAGCCGAAATGCAAGTCCAAGGAAACAACTATGTTGTTTCAAAAAATGTTTTACCCCAAGGAAAAAATGTAGCTTATTATATTGAAGTTGAAGATGAAAGAAATAATATCCAATCTTATTCTTCAAGTATTGTTTATATAATCACTAATTAAAAATATTTTTAGGAAAATATTGATGCAAAAATGAGTTAGTTTTTTATTTTATCTTGACAAAAACAAAGCTTGTGTTAATTTTATATGACTTGAACCTTGACTAAACTCTCGCTAACAAACAGGAGGTCGCGTCTTGAACATAACAAAAAGACTGGAAGAAAAATTTAATTTCCTCAGTCAAAGCCTGATAATGATAGCCCCTGCTAATGTCGTAATCGGCATTAGCAGTGATGTGTCCAAAGATGGCACAGCTTGCAGTCCGCAGTCCGCCGCCATTGCTGACAAGGTACTTGAAATCTACGAAAGGGGTTGGGCGCAGAATGTCTTGCTGACTGGTGGCCATCACCTCAGAAGCTGGAATGCGGTCACAGAAGCTCGCGCTATGGCCGATAGGATTGGCCACTTGTTGCCAAACGACAGATTACAGGTGGAGTGGGTAGCCAAAAATACTCGAAAAAACGCCGAATATTCCCTCGTGTTCATGCGCAGAAACAATTGGGACTCAGTTATTATCGTTGCTCACCCTATCCATGCTCTGAGAGTTCAAAAAACATTCAAGAAGCTTTGGAAAAAACAGGGAATATGGAAAATTCGCGTCGTTAGCGCTCCCTCGCCTTATGGTGGTGGCTCACAACGACGGTGGCAAAACTTCTACTCGTTCCTAATTTGGGATCGCCTGATTGCTATGCCCCTCTTCAAGCTTCGGGGCTGGATATAAGTCGGCCTGACAACAGACACCTCTGTATCAAAAACCAGCGCCAGTTCGGATCATCTCCGGCTGGCGCTAAAATTTTGTAAAAAATAAAAACCCGCCTGCCACTACACATCTAGTGCAGCAACAAGCGGGCCTGATGCCTTGTTTCAATTGTTCCTTGGACAAGCGCCGTTTAGGACCAGCAATGGCCCTCCATTTTCACTGTGGCTACCGCCATAAGCCGTAATGGCAAAAGTTCCATTGGGAAGCGACTGATAATAAATGCCACCGGGAGTAGACACGCCATCTCGCAAAAACTCCATCCAATTTCGAGCTTCGCTCTGCTCGGTTCCGGTGAAAAAATTGTTCAGTTTTTTCCCCTGGGGCAAAAAAGCAACAAAACCCTCTGCCGAAAGCGGACAGTGCTCATACTCCTCAATGTAGTTCATGACCGCCCGAAACACAATGTCGGCATTGATAATGGTTCCATTCTCCATCTGCTGAATACCTTGTTCATGAAAACGTTGGTTGGACAAAACAACGAATGTCGGTATTGCCAACGTTAAGATCGCCAGCAATACCCCCAACAAGACAGACCTAAGAAACATGACCCTTCCTCCTTCTTTGTAGTGGCTGTTCAAACAAGACACTTCCAGGACACTAAATTAAGCACTAAAACTAGCGCTCAAATCAGCGCCCTGAAAAACAAATTGCCAAAGAGCTAACAAACAATAGATTATAACAAAAAATCTTTGCTTGTCAAGAATTACGAATACCCCAATGCCAAGCATTGATACTTGCTTATTTATTTACTAAGATCCCACATGCCTCGTCCCGCCTGATATTATTATATTTCCAGCTGGTTAATCTTCGCTATCCTTCCCTAATGCCAAGCATTAAGGACTGACGCGAAGGAGGGTCAACAGATAAAATAATTATACTTAGTGTAGCATTCTATTATGAAGTTTATCAGGATAAGCAATTTCGGTGGAGCCAGAGAGAAATAGAGTGGAGCATATAAAAAAGACTCAAATTATACTATTTGAGTCTGTTTTATTTTTTCTCGCCTCTATAGAAATTACTGCCGTCTATGAATATAAAACAACGCATCTTTTTTTTTAAAAAACTGCCATCCCAAGGATCTTGAGAGGGCAGTGAGATTAAGTACTTTTAATATATAGTAGGGGCTTTTATTTGTCAATAGTTGTAAATAGGCAAATTTAAGTCAAAATAAGCCAAAAACTATATATTTTACCTAATATTAGCATAAATATATTTAGGTATTGTCTAAATGTTTGACAGAATGTAGTATATATGCTATACTATTACATTAACGAGTACCTTAATAACACTTGCGTTATGTC
>JAUYFP010000064.1 GCA_030690875.1 bacterium
TACATAAAATAAAGTGTTGAGCGCCAAGGCCGTAAAGCTAACGGTTCTGGCCAAATCCAAATTACCGGTTTTTTGCCAAAACATCCAGAAAAGACCAAGCGAAGCAGTACCGCTTAAAAAACTAATAACGCCAATCATAAATTTACTTTCAAAATCAAGCAATTTTTTTATTTTTTTTGGTTTTTGATTCATTATTTCCTCATCTTCCGGTTCCATCGTTAAAGCCAAGGCCGGAAAACCATCATCCACTAAATTAATCCATAAAATTTGCACGGCTAAAAGAGGCACGGGAATTCTTAAAATTATACTGCACACTATAATAAATATTTCTGAAAAAGCGTCAGACAAAAGATACAAAATAACTTTTCTGATATTAGCAAAAATAACTCGGCCTTGTTTTATAGCCATGACAATAGTAGCAAAATTATTGTCCAACAAAACCAAGTCCGCAGTTTCTTTGGCTACATCTGAACCGCTGGAAACTGCCACGCCAATATCCGCTGCTTTAAGCGCCGGCGCGTCATTTACTCCGTCGCCGGTCATAGACACCACCTCGCCTCGGCTCTGCCAAGCTCTTATAATTCTTAATTTATCCGCCGGAGTAACTCGGGCATACACTTTGATATCAGAAATTTTTTTGTTTAATTCCTCGTCAGTCATTTTCAAAAGCTCATCACCAGTAACGATGCTATTTGGACCTAATTCAATACCTAAATCACCAGCGATAGTTTGCGCCGTAAATTTATTATCACCAGTAATAATCACTGTCTTAATGCCAGCAGCCAAAGTTTTAGCCAAAGTTTCTTTTGCTTCCGGCCGCAAAGGATCAGCCAAACCCCAAACGCCGATAAAACAAAAATCTTCCGGCTTAGTTTTATAATCTTCAAAGTTTTTAAAATTTTTAGGCACCAATTTATAAGCGCCAGCCAAAACTCTTAATCCTCTTTTGCTGAAATTCTGCCATTCATTATTAAAATAATGAATTTTATTGCTGGATAATTTTACAATTCTATCTTTATCTAAATAGTGACTGGAAAAAGATAATAATTTTTCTGGCGCGCCTTTGAGATAGATAATGTCCTGATGATTGTCATAACTATGGCGAGTTAACATAAATTTTCTCTGCGAATCAAAAGTCACTTCTTGTAAACGCCTAAATCTTTCCAACAAAGTTCTGGCGCCTGGCAAATTAGCGCCAAAAAGCATCAGAGCTTTTTCAGTGGGACTGCCCATCACCAGCCAATCCTCGGCCGGCTCTTTTATATTTTGAATAAAAGAATCATTGCACAAAAAAGAAATACTCATCATTGTTTCTATTTCTTTGTCAACACTCAAATCACGCAAAGAAGTAACTGCCAAATCATAAATGTGATTACTAGTAGCCAAAGCGCTGACCCGCATCTCGCCTTCGGTCAAAGTGCCGGTTTTATCAGTGCAAATTACCGTAGTGGATCCCAGAGTTTCTGCTGATATCAAACGACGCACCAATCCATTTTGCCGAAGAATTCTCTGCATACCAATAGTCAAAATCATGGTCATGCTTATTACCAAGCCCTCGGGAATTGCCGATACGGCCACGGCCACGGCCAGAGTAAACATTTCTGCCCAAGGATTCCCATTTAATATTCCAAAAGCAAAAAGAAAAAAAGTTATTCCCACAATTACTTTAGTAATATTTCCGGCAAAAGAATCTAAATGCTCTTGCAATGGCGTTTTTTCATCATTAGTTTCTTTAAGCATGACTGTAATTTTGCCCATTTCAGTGTTAAATCCCGTATCCGTGACTATAGCTTGAGCTTTACCCTCAACTACCAGCGTGCCCATAAAAACCATATTTTTTCTCTCCGCTAAAACCGTGCCAATATCCAAATTAGCTAAGTTTTTTTCCACTGGCCAAGATTCTCCGGTCAGCGTTGCTTCGTTTATTTCTAATTCGTTTATTTCCAAAAGCCGAGCATCAGCCGGCACGCGGTTGCCCGATGATAAAATTATCAAATCACCCGGAACTAAAAACTTTGATTCTATTTTTTGTTCAAGGCCATCTCGGAGAACTAAACTTTCTTTTCTGACTATGCTATTTAATTTTTCCAGCGACTTATTGGCCTTGTTTTCCTGAATAAAACCAACAATAACATTGAGAAAAACCGCGGCAAAAATAACATAAGCATCTACAAATTCGCCAAAAAACAAACTAATAAATCCGGCAATCACCAAAACATAGACCAAAGAGCTTTTAAATTGCGACAAAAGCAAAGACAGAGCGGAAAACTTTCTAGCGCTGGCCAAAATATTTAAGCCGTGTTTTTCTAGGCGTTTTTTAGCCTCATGAGCAGTCAGGCCATTTTTTGAGCTGGCTAATTTTTTAAAAACTTGAGCAATTGCTAAATTATGCCAAACTTCCTGATTTTTTAACATGACTTTATTATAACATAAATTAGTCTAATAACTAAAATATTAAGCGCTGGAATTTTATCAAAATTACCCTGTTAAATAAATTAAAATTTTGATATAATTAACTATGTATTATAAATACAGCCCAAAAATGGATACTATAAACAAACTCAAAACCAATATCGCCAAAAATATTTCCGCTATTATCGGCCCGACAGACAAGGAAATGATTCTTGATTTTCCACCGGATGAAAAAATGGGTGACTATGCTATTTCCTGTTTTGAATTGGCCAAAGAAAATAAAACAAATCCAGCGGAGCTAGCCAAAAAATTGGCTGATAATTTCCTAAAAGACGAACTGATAAAAGAAGTAAAAAACATCGGGCCATATTTAAATATTTTTGTCAGCGACAAATTCATTGCTGATTCCCTTGGAGAAATAGCTAAAGAAAAAAACTTTGGTAAAACTGATTTCGGCCAAGGCAAAAAAATACTAATAGAATTTTCCGGAACAAATACCAATAAGCCCCAGCATGTGGGGCATTTGAGAAATAACTGTTTAGGACAGGCGCTGGTCAATATTTTTAGAGCCAGCGGACATAAAGTCGTTGCCGTCAATATTATCAACGACCGCGGTATTCATATTGTCAAAAGCATGCTGGCTTGGCAGGAATTTGCTAATGGTGAAACTCCGGCCAGTTCCGGTCTAAAAGGCGATCATTTGGTGGGAAAATACTATGTAAAATTCGGCCAATTATTAAAAGAAGAGCAAGATAAATATTGGCAAGAAAAAAATATTCAATTGGATAAACTAGGCAATTTGGAAAGAAAAAAAGCTGAAGAAGATTTTTTGGCTCAGTCACAATGGATGAAAAAAGCCAGAATCATGCTTCTTGCTTGGGAAAATAAAGATCCGGAAATCAGAAAAATATGGAAAATGATGAACAACTGGGTTTATAAAGGTTACGGCCAAACCTACAAGGACTTAGGCATACAATTTGATCACTTAGATTTTGAAAGCGACACTTATCTTTTAGGCAAAGACCTGATAAATATCGGTTTGGAGAAAAAAATCTTTTATAAAAAAGCAGATAACTCCGTTTGGATAGATCTAAGCGCCGATGGCTTGGACGAAAAGCTTGTTCTCAGAAGCGACGGCACTTCGGTGTATTTGACCCAAGACTTGGGCACGGCGCAAAGACGATATAAAAAATTCAAGTTTGACAAGGCGATTTATGTCGTAGCCAGCGAACAAGATTATCATTTTAAAATTTTATTTTTGACCTTAAAAAAATTGGGTTTTGACTGGGCAAAAAATCTATATCATCTTT
>JAUYFP010000004.1 GCA_030690875.1 bacterium
ACAAGGCATAATGGAAACCACCACAATATCTTTGGGATTTATTCCTTGTTTTTTGGCCCAATAAGTTTTTATCAATCCGCCCATAATGATTTCCGGCGAACGAACAGTAGTTAAATACGGTAAAATATCCGGACGATAAAACTCGGCGTATTTGACCCAACCAGGACAGCAGGATGTAAACATCGGCAAGGGCTTATTATTTTTTATTCTATCAAGCAATTCTCTGGCTTCTTCAATGGTAGTGACATCAGCGCCAACACTGACATCAAAAACATGCTTAACTCCCAATTTTCTAATAGCGGCAATTAATTTGCCGGTTACTACTGTGCCCACTGGTAAGCCAAATTCTTCCCCAATACTTACTCTAATAGAAGGGGCAAACTGAAAAACCACGGTTTTACCTTTGGCAATCGTCCAATTATCCGCGCTCTCAAACTCGCCCACTCCTTCAAAAGCCCCAACAGGACAATGCGTCAAACACTGACCGCAATAAATGCAATCTTTATTTTTCTTGGCTGATGGGACAACTTTATAAAATTTTCCTTCTTTTTTAAATTCCAAAAAATCGACCCCAACTTTATGGCAAGCTTCCACACAAAGTCCGCAATCAATGCATTTGGAAGTGTCAAACTCCAAGGCCGGACCAAATTTGTGAACTGGATAGCCTTTTTTCCTATCAGGAAATTTAGTAATACTGACGCCATATTTTTTGGCAAATTCCTTAATACTACAATTTTGAAAATAAAGGCAATCGTGGCATTCCTCGCAATGCTCGGAAAAAATAAGTTCCAAATTTATTTGCTTGGCTCTATTGATATTGGCGGAATTGGTAATAATTTTCATGCCCTCTTCCAATTTAGTAGTGCAAGCGGTAAAAAGGCCTTTTCGGCCGACAATCTCCACTAAGCACAAGCGACAAGAGCCCTGAATTTTAATGTCTGGATGATAGCAAAGGGCCGTAATATTTATGCCTTTTTGCTTGGCCAATTCCAAAACCGTCTGCTCGCTGTCAGCAATATATTCTTTGCCGTCTATAATGACCTTAATTTTTTTCTTCATTTGAGTAATTTTTCCATCGCTGACTTAAAAGGCAAAACCATCATTTTGCCAAAAGCGCAAAAACTGGTATTTTCCATCACAAAAAATAAATCCTCAACATTTTTTTTGTCTAGCTTATGATTCCTAATCATTTCTCTGAGGCGATAAGTTCCTTCCCGACAAGGCGTACATTTGTCGCAATTTTCTTTCATAAAAAAATCCGCCCAGCCCAGCATCAAGGTCCAAGGATCGGTCCGCAACTTATCATAAACAACTATTGAGCCCGAACCAAAAACTTGGCGCTTGGTTTCAGTGGATAAAATTATTTCACCGCTGGCGCCGCCACCAACTTGCAAAAAATAATCAAAGTCAGAGATATTGTTTGTTTCTTTTAGAATCTTTTCTATTGACCAAGCCAGCGGCAATTCAAAAACACCTTTATTTTTTACCCGGCCCAAAATAGTATAAAATCTGGTTTTTTTATATTGGCCCTTGGCAATTTTATTTATATAATAAAAAGTTTCAATATTATTTATCAAGGTCGGAGAGCCGAAAATCCCCACCTGTGCCGGAAAAGGTGGCTTTATTCGTGGCCGATGAATTTTATTTTCTATTTCCTGGCAAAGCGTGCTTTCTTCTCCGGAAAGGTAGCCGCCTTTTTCTCTAAATACTGTAATTGGTAAATTAGCAATTAATTTTTCTAATTTTGTTTTGTATTTTTTGTAATAATCTTTTTTTAAATAAATAATCGCCTGACTATTTTTAAAAGTCTGCAAAGCGATTTTTAAACCAATAATTAAATCCTCCGGATAATTCTGGATAATATAGCCGTCTTTTAAAGTGTCTGGCTCGCCTTCTGAACCATTGGCCACAATGTATTTTTTGGCCGATTTTTGGTCCAAAACCGTCTGCCATTTTAAATAAGTGGGGAAATTGGCGCCGCCTCTGCCTTTGAGATCGGCCAATCTTAATTTTTCAATTATATTTTTGTTTTCACTTGACATTGCTCATATTATACAATAAATACCAAAAAAAATCTAACAAAAAAACCACTGAATAATTTTAGAAGATAAACTCAATGGTTTTTTTATTTTTTAATTAAACTTTATTCAATAAAGCCACCGACTTGTTTTTCCCACAATTTCTTATACAAACCGCCAATTTTAGCTATTAATTCTTTATGCGTGCCTTGCTCAATAATATGACCATTGTCCAAAACAATTATTCTATCCATTCTCATAATAGTTGATAACCTATGAGCGATGACAATAACAGTTTTATTTTTCATTAAGTTAATCAGAGCTTCCTGAATCAAGGACTCTGACTGGGAGTCCAAACTAGAAGTAGCTTCGTCCATTACCAAAATTGGCGCGTTTTTTAGTATTGCTCTGGCAATAGCTACCCGCTGTCTTTCGCCACCGGAAAGCTTGACTCCTCTTTCGCCCACATAAGTATCATAGCCTTCAGAGAAACTAGTAATAAAGTCATGGGCATTGGCCAGCTTAGCGGCCTTAATAATTTCATTTTCCTGAGCTCCAAGTTTGCCGTATTGAATATTTTCTCTTAGAGTTCTATGAAATAAAATTGGATCCTGATTAACTAAAGCAATATTTTTCCATAAGCTCTCCTGTCTGACGCTGTTTATTTTTTGCCCATCAATTAATATTTTTCCTTTACTCAAATCATAGTTTCTCAACAACAAATTCACCAAAGTTGATTTTCCCGAACCAGAAGCGCCGACAAAAGCCACTTTCTCTTTTGGTTTAACTACTAAATTAAGATCAAACACTACTTTTCTAGTTTGATTATAACTAAAATCAAGTTCTTGAAATTCAATTTCCCCCTTGCTTACTTTTAATTCTTTAGCGTTTTTGGCGTCAACTATCTCATGTGGCATGACTAAGACTTCTGTCATTTCATTAGCATCGGCCATATATTCATAATAGCGCCTAATAATACGGCCAAAATTCCACATTTTCATAAAAATGTTAATAACATAGGCTTGAATTAAAACAAAATCGCCGATAGTTATAATCTGTCTTTGCCATAAGGAAATAGCAAAATAAAAAATGCCGATTTCTAAAAAAACCATCATCAATCCCTGAACAGCTTCAAAAGTATTGTCCATATTCCAAGTAAAAAGACGAAGCTTTTGAAAATCTTGATTGACCTTACCAAAATATTTTATTTCTCTTTGATAGCCGTTGAATAATTTTACATTAAGCTGGTTGCTTATTGTATCAGCTAAAACGCCGGTGAGTTTAGAATTAGCCTCTGCCCTTTCCAAATCATATTTTAATTTATAAGCGCTAAATGCGTAACTAATTATCACATAAATCACCAACCAAGCCAATATACCTAAAGCTAACCAAAGATCTCTTTTTATTAAAACTACTATAATAAGAAAAATATAAACAATCAGCGGAATTACCTCCCAAAAAATTAAATCTATTATGCCAACAAAGGAGTGAGTAAAGCGATTAACTCTTTTTACCAATGTGCCTACAAAGCTGTCGTTGAAAAAAGAAACTGAATGCTTGTGAAGATAAGCAAAACAATCATCATAAATATCTTTGACAGCCATTGATTGAAAATAAGAAGCAAAAAAAGAAGCCAGTCGCCAAAAAAACCAACTTATTAAATAAAGCACTAATATTTTAAATAAAATCAGTTTCAATTGGCCACTAGGATCAGTAGTGCTATCCCAATTGGCCAAAACATTAAAAAAATCTTTATAAAATAAAGGCCCAATAACACTTCCTAAAGGAGCAATAATCACCGAAATCAAAACTAAAAAAACAGCCAGCTTATATTTTTTTAGGCTTTGATAATAAATTTTAAATGTTTGTTTACCGTAACTTTTCATGTTTATAATTATAGCACACCTTTTAATAATATTTTTACAATATATAATTTGGCTCCCCCAGTAGGGCTTGAACCTACAACTTCTGCGTTAACAGCGCAGCGTTCTACCAATTGAACTACAGGGGATAATATTTTCCTGTCTTGTTAGAAAAATATTAAAAAAATCGGCCAGTTTGACCGATAATTAATAATATTTTTTATTATAAAAATTTACCGGTCAAGAAATCGGTTTAGATTATTCATATTATTGTTAACTTTTCTAAAAATCATGTCTATTTATTAATGATTAACTATATAATAGCAAAAATTGACTAAAATGTCAAATTTAATAAAAAAATCACAATAAAAAAGGGCCCAGCATTCGAAGCCAAGCCCCCATATCTTTTCCGCGCATTGCTACGCAGAAAAAGCAAAAGAACCCTACTTGTTGCGACGACCACGCCGCAATCGCTCAACCACATCATTGGCCACACCAATGGGTGCATTGAAGCCAGACGCAGGATGGCCATAAAGATATTGCGTCAGCTTATCGATAAAATGCTGATCGGAGTCCCGCCTAGCGCGAGACATCACTTCAATAAAGTAGGCGAAACGCCGAACCTGGACAGGATTGAGTGGCAGACTGCCACTTAGAACTGCCAAAAAGTCCTGCTGACTTTTGAAGCCAAGCTTCTTGGAAGTCCAGCCAAGATTCAACATCTTCAGAGAAATCTCCTCTAAAATTTCCCGAACACTAGGATTAAGCCCCTCTAGTTCGATGAGCTGAAAGCCACGGCGTTCCAAATGACACGCAAGACGAAGCTTAGCTTCGTCTTCGAGTAATAACTTACCATTAACCCATAACAAAACTGTCTCCGGCCGACTTTTGGTCGTTTCAGCTATCGGCTCAACAACCTCCTTGAGCTGATTGGTGGTAAGTCGTTGAGAAGAACCATGCTCTGCCAGGTAATTCTCCTTAAGACACCTGACATACATCTGCAAGGCCTTCTTCAGAGTCATCCGTTTCATTAGCAACTCCTTTGCTTTGAGATCCACAACTCGAACTTGGACACTACCTGATGTTGATGCAATAGAACGAAAATAGACCTATATTCTTAACATATTTTAATATTTTTGTCAAAAAAAAAAAAAAAAACAGAGAGGTTAAAAACGCAGGTTGAATATTTTTTTTTCTAGACAACAATTAAAAATATCTTTTATTTAAAAAAAA
>JAUYFP010000081.1 GCA_030690875.1 bacterium
GCATTCTGTTTCGCGAAATCATTATTTGCCATATTTTATTTCTTCCTATTAGACGATGAGACTGGTGGCACTCTACCTTTTGTTTTATAATCACCAACAAATTTACCACTCCTTGCACCCCTAGATGTTGATGGAGTAGGATAATTTTTGTGACTACTGTCTTTACTAACGATTTTTCTGTCTTTACTCATATTTTTTAATTAAATCTAATCTTATCAACAACTTTACCTTGAATTTGAATATCATCAAGCACATAAATTGGTTTATTAGCTGGATTAGACGACTTAGGCTCCAAAATAACGTGGTCTTTGCTTTTTTTAAAAACTTTAATCGTCGCCTCATCGCCTATCAAGGCCACAACCTTATCACCATTCTGGGCATCAAATTGTTTTTTTATTAAGACCAGATCTCCGTCATCAATCCCAGCTAAATTCATACTGTCGCCAATAGCTCTCAGAAAAAAATAATCTTTAGGATCACCAGGAACATCGTATGGTATGTAGGCTTCAATATTTTCAACCGCCAAAATTGGTTCTCCGCAGGTTACCATACCAACTAGGGGAATGTTTGGTTTATTCTTAAAATAATTTTCAACTTTCAATTGACGATCAGAAGATAAATATCCTTTCTTTTTCAAGGCGTCAGTGTGTCTTTGTACGGCGCTAATAGAGTTGTACTCTAAATACTCCATTACTTCACGTAAGGTTGGTGCATAACCATTGCGGGTGGCCAACTGATTTATTGCTAAAAGCACCTCCTTTTGCCTATTTGTTAATTCCATAAAATATGCTATTATGTATAAATAATACCGCAGATAGTATAAAAAGTCAATTCATTTCATTTTTGGGCTAAATAATGATATAATTTATATATGTTAAAATTTATAGACTTATTTTCTGGCATAGGTGGAATTAAAATAGGATTTGAAAATGCTGGTTTTCAATGTGTTTTTTCTAATGATTTTGACCAATACTGTAAAATTACTTATGATTTAAACTTTGCTGAAATTTTAAATATCAAAGACCAAATGGTATTAGAGGATATAACAAAGATTCAATCAGATAAAATCCCCTCTTTTGACGTGCTGACCGGTGGCTTTCCGTGCCAACCTTTCTCTGTTGCTGGCTATAGACAAGGTTTTGATGATAAAAATGGAAGAGGTAATTTATTTTTTGATATTATAAGAATTTTAAAAGATAAAAAACCAAAAGCTTTTTTATTAGAAAATGTAAAAAATTTAAAAACACACGACAAAGGAAATACTATCAAAATTATTTATAAAGAATTAGAAAAACTTGGCTACAAGGTAACTGATGCTGTTTTAAATGCAATGGAATATGGCAATCTGCCACAAAATAGAGAAAGGGTCTACATTGTCGGTTTTTTAGATAAAAAAGCATTTGATAATTTTGAATTTCCAAAAAAAATAACATTAACAAAAACTATTCATGATTGTTTAGAAAATAAAGAAGTTGATGAAAAATATTATTATAATAATAAACCTCTTTATAAAAAATTAGAAACTGCCGTCACAAAAAAAGACACTGTTTATCAATGGAGAAGAAAATATGTGAGGGAAAACAAAAATGGTGTTTGCCCAACTTTAACGGCTAACATGGGTATGGGTGGTCATAATGTTCCAATAGTTTTAAATGGCAAGGGAATTAGAAAATTAATACCAAGAGAATGTGCAAATTTTCAAGGTTTCCCAAAAAATTATAAACTTCCCAAAATTGCAGACTCTCATTTATATAAACAGTTTGGTAATTCTGTTTCTATAACGGTTATCGAAAGAGTCGCTAAAAAAATGAAAGAAGCATTAATATAAAACATGATGTTTTTTACGAATCAATCAAAAAATGCACAAAAAGACTACAAAAAATTTCTGCAAATAGCAGGTTGTCTTTCTAATTTATTTTCTGACTCAGAAACACCCTATTTATACTATCGCATAGCTGAAAAAATATTCTGCAAATCATTCAATGCGGAAGATTTATCAAGGAGCGATGTATCGGCTGATGCAAAAAAAGGAAATCTTGGTATAGGGCTAAAAACTTTTTTAATCGGTAATTCAAAAACTTACCAAAAAGTAGCTGAATTTAATAATGATAAGCCTTCATATGAAAATCTTAAAGCAGATAAACTTATCTTCAAAATAGCAGAACTAAGAAATGCAAGAATTAATTTTACTGAAAAAGTACATGGACTAGAAAATTCTATCTACCACTGCGTGCTAAGGGACAAAAGAAAATTTTTAATATTCGAGGAGCCAATGCACAAGATCAACATTGGTAATATTAAAAATATTAAAAAAAATAAAGGATCGATATCGTTCCAAGATGGTAATAATGATTATTCATTTTTAGTCTCAAAAAGTACGTTGACCAAAAGGTTTATCACGGGATCAATTATAAACAAATTTGATATTGAAATACTAGAAGATCCCCTTAGTGAACTTGAAAAACTTTTAAATATTAAAAATCTTGAGTTTGAAAATAAACCAAAAATAAAACAAAACATATTTCTACCTCTCTATGGACGACAAAAAACAGTATTTGATAAAAGTGGTCTTAATCAATGGAATGCTGGTGGTAGGAAAAGAGACACAAGCGAAGTATATATTCCTGTACCAGCTGAAATCAACCATAAATTTCCAAATTTTTTCCCAAGTAAAGAGAAACCATTTAACCTAAAACTTCCAAATGGACAAAACATGCAATCAAAAATTTGCCAACAAAATAACAAGGCGCTTATGTCCTACTCAAATAAAGAGCTCGGCCAGTGGATCCTGCGTGACGTATTGGGATTAAAAGAAGGTGAATTACTAACTTACAAAAAACTTCAAACTATTGGAATTGACTCTGTTAGAATAGACAAAATTACAAATGACCAATTTGAAATTAACTTTTCTGCGATTGGAAGTTATGAATCATTTATAGAAAATTTAAACTAACACACCATTTAAAGTCCTTAAAAAAATAAGGGCTTTAAATTTAGGCTCGGGCGCATTCACCCCCTGACCCCCTCTGCGCCCTCGCCAAAATTGATAAAAATCAAATTCTACTTTTAAGGAATAAAATTTCTAAAATTTAAAGGAAAAATGTACATCACCTATCACCGCGTATGCGGCGTAGCTTACACCTATTGCTTAGTTGAAATTTAAAGTTAAAAGTGCTTAAATTAGCTTGGGCACTTTTAATTTTATCCTATAAGAAGTGTAAGCTTACGCCTACATTGCTTCGCTCGCTTGGGCGGTTCCCCTCGTTATCACTTCGGGATATTTTACCGCCCCACTCACTCGCAACGTCGCATACGCTTGTCTGATAAGTGAAATTCGCTTCGCTCTTTCACTTATCGGGCGCGGGTACCCCCGCTGCTAGGTTCGTTCGCGTCGCGAACATCCCCTATCACCGGGTATCCACCATGCCCGCCCCGCAGCTGCGCTGCGTGTCAGTCACGGCGGATCACCCGCGCCCGTTAGGCGAAATAATTAAAAGTTTTATTTTTTAATAAGGTAATTATTTAAGACAATTCTTTATGGACATACATGAGCTTAGAAATATAATTATTAACTACCCTAAATTTCCAGGCACTCAAACTGTATCGCGCGCCTCTGTTTGCAATGACGGTTTCCCAGGAACATTTAACCTAAGTTACAGTGAAGCGGAGATGATCGAACACTTTGGTCAGTATCTTGACTATGACAAAGACTTAATTTACTCCAAAATTCAACCAGTAATTCGCTTCCAAGACTGGGAACATATAGCAATAGCCGATGAGCATAGCTACCGATACTTGAGTGTTTTTGACTTGGCTGACATAGGTGGCTCTATAGTTTTGAAACAAAACAAAAACTGGCAAAAGACGGTACAGATCTCAATTGATTCCCTGGCTAAATTTCTTTTTGATGTTATCTTATTAGATAAAACTAAAATAAGAATTAGCTATTTCCAAGGTGGCGATGTCAGCCAAGTAACAAAAGAAAAATATAAGCTAAATTTTAAGCTACCCACAGACGAAACAAGAGAATTTTGGAAGCAACATGGAATACAAGAAAAACAATTTATACCAGACGAGTCGCGCGATACATTATTGGCGCTAAATGTTTTTGGTCTTCCTACTCCTTGGGGCTTCCGCCACGAAATAAACTATCTACATAATGGCAAATTACTAGACATCGCAACTTTTGAATATCTATTTTACAGACCAATATTTAATAACAACACTCTTGTGGGATTGCGTCGCTGGGAACATTTATTTGTGATTTCTGCAGTTGGATTAGAGCGTCTCTTAATGGTAATTAATAATTTCCACCACATCACCGAATGTAGCCACATTAGACCACTTGTAGAATCTATATTAAACGTGGCTACTGAAAAAAAAGAATCAGAGGCAGAAATATTGACTCAAGCATTGCGAGCAATTCACTTGATTATAACTGATTGCGATTCATATACAAACCTATCCCCGCGACGCAAAGAAAAACTAAGAAGCTTTTTAAAAGCTGTTATTTCAAGTCATAATAAACTAGGTATTTCGCTTTCAAAGACAAATCTAGAGAAATGGTTTAAATTAAATACTGAACTGCAACCATTCTATCCTGAGCTAAAAAAAAGTGTTAAAAGAACTGTGCGTGAGGTGGCGGAAGCCCAAAAAAGACTACAAACAGACAAGTCTATGAAACATGGGGGTGTAGCTCAAAAGTAGAGCACTTCGATTACATCGAAGAGGTTGGTGTGTGCAATTCCACTCATCCCCACCAGAATTGTCCCAAATAATATCATTTATATTATAAAACTTTTAATTACATCGCCCAACACCGCGTATCTGGTTCGCGGACTAAATAAAATTAGGTTTTCTACTTAAATATATAAAAATATGAAACTAACAAACAAAATCATCGTAATAACTGGAGCTAGCGATGGAATAGGTAAACAGATTGCCCTTCGGCTTGCTAAAGAAAAAGTTAAATTAGCCCTTATTGCTAGAGATGAGAAAAAATTAAAAGAGGTTTGTGTAAATGCCAAAAAACTAGGCGCAATACAGTGTAAAAGTTATGTTTGTGATTTACAAAAAACTGAACAATTGAAAAAAACTGTACAATCAATTATTTCTGACTTCAAAACAATTGATATATTGGTAAATAATGCTGGTATTTGGCAAAAATTAAACCCAGTAGAAAAAATAAGCACAGAAATAATTGATAATGTTATACAGATTAACTTAACAGCTCTTATTCATACTACCAAATTATTTATGCCTATTCTTAAAAAAAGACCAGAGGCCGCAATTATTAATATTTCTTCAAAATCTGGCGTAGTAGCGCAAACCGGGCAATCTGTTTATACTGCTAGTAAGTATGGGGTAAGGGGTTTTACTGAAGTACTTAGGGAAGACTTAAAAGATAGTAAAATTAGAGTAGCTGGAATATACCAAGGTGGGATAAATACAAAAATGTTTAAAAAAACTGGTGAAAATTTTTCAACAACAAATTTTACTAATCCTGCAGATTTAGCAGATGTTGTAGCTTATATGTTATCTTTGCCAAAAAAGATTTGGCTACACGATGTAAGAGTAGAACATTAGAACGAAAACCTAATTTTATTCTTAACGTCCGCTCACCCAAATCCCTTGTTCGTTTCGGTGGTGGTTCGGCAAGCTCACCATTATACCACCTCCACTCACTACGGGACTTCCGATACGCTTGTCTGATAAGTGAAATTCGCTTCGCTCTTTCACTTATCGGGCGCGGGTACCCCCGCTGCTAGGTTCGTTCGCTTCGCGAACATCACCTATCACCGGGTATCCACCATGCC
>JAUYFP010000082.1 GCA_030690875.1 bacterium
TATCTCATCTTATTGTTATTTTTCGCTTACAGGACTATCACCTTCTGTGGTTCCGCTTTCCAGCGGACTCTGCTAAACAACAATTTAATTTTAAGATGTACCAAATCCGCAAGATTTGATAAAAATAACTCCTTATAACTCCATATACAGCGTTAAGCTCGCGGCTATTGCAGTATCCCTCATCCAAACCCGAAGGCTTGAACTCAGAATAATTTATCTTATATATGGTTTAGGCTCTTCCCGTTTCGCTCGCCACTACTCAGGGAATCGAGATACTAATAGAAATCAGCGACAAACGAGTTGTCAACGATTTCTATCAGTACATTAATTCTTTTTTTTCCTCCAGCTACTAAGATGTTTCAATTCGCTGGGTTGCCTCCTACTAGCCTATGTATTCAGCTAGTGGTTCTCGCTCTTCAAGCGAGAGGGTTTCCCCATTCGGAAATCTCCGGATCAAAGGTTGCTTGCCACCTTCCCGAAGCTTATCGCAGACTGCTACGTCCTTCATCGTCTTTTAGTGTCTAGGCATTCACCGTATACCCTTATTTAGCAACTATTAAAAATTTTGAAAACTTTTAATAGACAATTATTACATACGAGATATTGTTTTTAAAAGATGCTCATAAACATTGTTTGTTGAATATTTATGATTGTTATATTTAGTTTTCAATGACCATCACGCCCTTAATCGGCAAAAAGTAGCCTTTAAAGCAAGTCGCGTCAAGCCTACTCACTTGAAAAGCTACTTACTGACGATTATTTTTTAGGGTGCTATCCGTTCGACTCCGTCCTTCGGACTCCGCTCAGGATGAGCTAATTGATATTTTTATGGTGCTAAAAAATCCCGCATTACGGGATTTCGGGCAAACATAAATGGCTTGCTCAAAATCCTTTAAGTATTTAATTTAGATTTGGCTATCATCTATGCTTGTTTAATCTTTAGCTTAATTTTTACAACACGCGTATTGTATACTAAAAACAAAACTTTGTCAAATATATAAGCCCTCTGTCTTTATGGGTGTTTTGTCCTATTTTATAAAGAAAAAAAGAGGGGCTATATTTATCTAATTTTAGCTAAAATTTACAATATTTCCATTTTCAAAAACTGGGCACCAAATTTAATGGCTTCTGGCTTATCCGCCATCCAAATATCCATATGGTAATAATATCTGGCATTCATGCGATCTTCTACCACAAACTCCTTATTGCCATATTCCTCAGGAAAACGAACAATAGTGCCTTTTGGCAAGAAATTAGTGGCTACAATGCCATCACGAACCTGAGTGCCAAAAGCAGTAGTAAAAGGAGTATCATCAGTTTGACCAACTTCACTGTTATAAGCCGTAACCATAATATACATGGTCTTTCTTGGGTCTCTTGGGCCAATATTAGGCAAACTTGGGCTATCATAATAGGCCTTAATAACTGTTTCTGGTATAGGACCCAGCTTATTTTTAGCATCAAAATCTTGAGAAGCAGAAGCATGAGGTAAGCTAAAAACAAGCATATTAAACATTAAAAACACTGGTTTTATGCTCTTTTTTAAGCTTTGGCTAAATTCTCTAATCTGATTGACTGCTGTTGAAAACATATATTTTTGGTAAATTAAAAATCCCTTGTTCTTGGGATACTGCCGTATGATAGCACAAATTTTAATTTTTGTCAAGAATTATAAATACCCCTATACCAAGCATTGGGGACTGAGGCGAAGGAGGGTCAATATTAATACCCTAAGCATTGAAGAGTAAAAAAAAATATGATATAATACAACAATGCTTCGTGTAAAATTATTTAAATTATTAATCTAAAAATATATGGAACAAAATCAAGAAAGAGGCCCGCTGGGCAACCTTAAACCAAAAACAGCTTTCAAAGCCGGTCTGTTTTCTGGTATAGCAATCATGTTTGTTGTTGGTTTCTTTATTCTTTTAGGCATAATGCTTAATGATAAAGATAAAAACAATAGCAACGATAACAATAACAATAATGCCCCAATAGTGGCAGACGATCAAGGAAACGCTGCCCCTATACAACTACAAGCCGTAGATAAAAACAAAGATTGGATCAGGGGCGACAAAGACGCTAAGGTAAGCATTGTGGAATTTTCCGACATTGACTGCCCTTTCTGCGCGAGATTTCATGACACTATGAATCAAGTCATGGAAAAATATGATGGCAAAATAAATTGGGTATATAAACACTTTCCTTTAACCTCACTTCATCCTGACGCTTTCAAGAAAGCTGAGGCCAGTGAATGCGTTGGCGAACTGGGAGGCAATGATAAATTCTGGGAATACTTAGATAAATTATTTGCTGATGATGAAACTGCCACTGAGTTAGGCGATATTGCTTCTTCTATTGGCATAGACAAAGGCAAATTCCAAGACTGCTTGGATTCCGGAAAATACACTAGCAAAGTCCAAAACCATTCCAGCCAAGCGCAAGCCGCCGGTGGAAAAGGCACTCCATATAGCATTATAGTAGCTGGCGACCAAAAAATACCGATCAATGGCGCCTTACCCATAAGCAGTATTGAAGCTACATTGGGTCCTCTACTAAAATAAACTTTTTAATATTATTTTTATGGTCTGCGGTTTTTTAAAACCGCAGACCATTTAGTAAATTTTTATAAAACACCAAAATGTTAGCTACAAAATCAAAAAAAATAAAAATTATCTTGCTGGGCTTTTTGCTAATGTCTGCACTGGGCTTGGCCGACTCTCTGTATCTGACCAAAAAACACTATAGTCAAGAATATACTTGTTCCTTATTAGACATAAGTAACTGCGAATCGGTGCTTACCAGCTCTTACTCCACTATTTTCAATATACCAATAGCTGTGATTGGCGTTATTTATTATTTACTAATATTCATTAGCGCTCTCATTTATTTAAAAATCACCGTCGAGCAAGATTCCGTACGCGGGAAAAAAAATAATTTTAGCAAAAAGATATTATCATTTCTGCCGATGCT